>JABSRG010000001.1:0-1483 GCA_013215165.1 Opitutales bacterium
TTTACGTGAGAGAGGAAGTTTTGAGTGCCTGTTGGTTTTTGTAGAACCGTGGTGATCCCCATATTGACCGCGCGCTGTAATTCAGGGGTATGCATCATCCCAGAAATGATGATGACCGGTAGTGTGAAGCCGATTTCTCTGATGGCATCTACTAACTGAACTCCGGTCATATTCGGCATTTGATAGTCCGTTACCAACAGGCTGTAATCATTTTCTTGAATCATCTCTTTCGCTCGGACTGGATCGTCCGTCATGTCAGCGGGGTAGTGATGTTGGCGTAAAATGCTGTAAAGCATTTCCGCGTAAAGTGACTCGTCATCCACAACAAGGATGCGTCCGACGCGGTGAGGGTCGTTCGGGGGGGGTGTCATAAGGGAGTTTTAGGGAGAATGCCCGTGAGATTCATGCGAGCCTTTTTTTAAATCTGTAGAGCTCTTTCATTAACGGTGAATCAAAATCAAGGTTTAGTGACAAATTTTGAATGATTTTCTCCGCGATATAAGCGTTTTCGTGTAAATAATGTCAGATCGGGGCTTATGGATTGTGCATCGTTTACGTATAGAGTGATCTTTTTCCCCCTACCCTATCTCTGAACCCCCAATCGATATGCCAGAAAGAGTTAATCTTGTTGATGACTTACCTCCAATTGCCGAAAGCAAAAATGTGTCCACGCCAACGCTTTTGGAAGCTTCCGAAGTTGTGGAGCTAGAAACTGTAGCCTTCCTCGATCCATTTTCAGGTGAGGAAGTAGTTCCTGGTAGCTCAGTTCCAGGAAGCTCATTAGAGTCCACGGTGACTATCTTTACTTTAGATAGTGCATCCTGCTATGGGATGATTTCGTTATTCGTATTCTTTCTAGTTGCAGGAATCGCGATTTTAGCGCGCCGCACCCGAGTGAGTTCAAGCGCACCCAAAAAAGCGCTGCTTCTCGGTGGCATGGGTATGTTCCTCCTGGCTGGTTTTGCATTCGCTTCTAAATCAATTTTTTCCCAGTTTCTAAATCAAGAGATTGCTCAATATCCTCTCATGTTGAAACCTCTGTGCTGGGCTGTGATCGCTCCGGTGTTGGTGATGATGATTCCCAGTTTGGTCACTGAAAATCCCAAGGCGCAAAAATTCTTTATGATTTCAGCTGCCAAGATCTTTTTGGCTTTTGTAATTTTGGGAGTCGGAGCCTTTCTCGATTTGAACACGACAATAGCCGGGGCGATTAGCGCCGTTTCATTGGGGCTCGGTGTCTTTTTTGCGTTACCCCTGTTTAAGGCATTACGTCGCCTACCTGGTAATCTATCCGAGGCGGCTAAGAGTAAAATAAGCCAGATGGGCACGATGGTCGTGGGCATCTCTCTCGTGCAAATTATCACAGGCGGATTGATGCTTTTACAGCTGCCTATAAGTATTCTATCGCTCGCAGACGAAGTGCTTTCTTTCGCGTTGGTCGGAATTATTTTCTTCAATCTTATGAAGTATATCACCATTCAGA
>JABSRG010000001.1:1583-2432 GCA_013215165.1 Opitutales bacterium
TCTAGGTGTGGTTGAATTGCATCAGATCGTTGAGGACAATTTTTGTCGATTTTGTGCGGGGTGATGAAGCGTTGGATTATAGATGGTCATAATGTGCTTCATGCTTCGAGTGAACTCAGGGGTTTGTTATCTGCTGATTCGTCATCGACGTCGGCTCAACGGGCATTGATTCATCGTGTGTCTGTGCTCAAAGACTTCGGGGGTGGATCCGTGGAAGTCGTGTTTGATAGCCGGCATGAGAAATCGCACAATGATCGGTGGCGGGAGTGTCAGGGTCTGAAGGGGATTGAGGTGACTTATGGGTCAGCGGACACGCAGGCAGATTCGATTATTGAGCAGCGAGTTGTGGCGTCAGATGCTCCTGAGTCTTACCGCGTGGTGACGAATGATCGTATGATTCGCCATGCTGTCGAGGCGGCAGGGGCCGAGGCGGTATCAGTTGAAGCTTTCGTGCGTGAGCTGGCCCAGATCGAGGCGCGTCAGTCACGGGTGATAAATCAGCTAAGTAAGACGGCGGGTGCTGAGTTTGGGAACCGGTTAGAGTTTTGATTTTTCGGTCCGCTCATGAACAAGAGTGGACGCTAATTAATTGAGTCGAGCTGGTTTTGTCGGGGATTGTTTGTCCTTCAATCGTTAACGTGATCGTTGTCGTGGTCGTTGTCGATCTGTGGCTCGAATTAGTTTAAGGATTGGATTTCGGTCCTCTAATGGGCGCAAATAGGGGCTAATTCGGATTTATTGAGCCGAGCTGGGGCTCTGCCGTTCCCAGGTCAGGGGCGCGTCGGTTTTCTTAGGCTTGGAGAGTGATGCGGAAGATGTTTCGACCTGCTTGGTGCCCTGCGTAGATGA
>JABSRG010000002.1 GCA_013215165.1 Opitutales bacterium
GCTTCGCAGTCTTCGCCGCGGTGCGACCCCAGCCCGAGCCCTCGATTACCCAACCCCTCGACAGCCTCATCCCGCGTGACCTCCCCGGCTGGACCGTAAAGGACCTCCCCCTCGCCGAGACCGAAGAGCTCCGCGGGCGCGTCGAAGAAATCCTCGACTTCGACGACTACGTCAGCCGCGTCTACACCCGCGGCAGCACCCAGCTCATCCTCTACATTGCCTATTGGAAACCTGCATCAACCACGATGGTCAATGTGCAAAAACACACGCCTGACTCCTGCTGGGTACTCAACGGCTGGGAAAAAACCGAAGCGGAAGAGCCGATCAATATTGGGGAAGTAATGGCAAGGCATCCATCCCAGTATCGGATTTTCGAAAAGAACGGTCAGGAACAGTCCGTTGTTTTTTGGCACGTCATCGGGGATCGTGGATTTATCCAACCAGAGGACAAAGGCTTTGGATACCTCACGTGGCACTATCTTACTGAGTTCGGAACGTCACAGAAAGCGGAACAGTTTTTCGTCAGAATTTCGTCGAATCGAGAAATTCGAAATGTCCTGAAAGATCCTTCCACCTACCCTCTCTTAAGTATCCTTGATGATATAATGTAAGCGTCCGTTAGAGCACCTCCTTCACGAATGTGCTCTGGTTTGGTAATCTCCTCGGATGCTATTCGATGGAGAAGATATTGTGATCTGCCACGGCGTGGTCGATCTTCGTAAAGGCGCTGGCGGGTTGCTGGCATTAGTCACGAATGCTAGGCCCAGGGCTTGGTATTTGTTTAGTAATCGCAGCCGGTCTTTGGTTAAAGCCGTCCAGATGGATGGGCGCGGTCTCTGGTTGGTTACGCGGCGCATTGACCAAGGTGTTTTCAAGTGGCTCGAAAAGGCAGAAGGGGCTTCAACTATTAGTGTTCGTGATGCTTCGATGATCTGTGATGGCGAGTCCTTAAAACAACGATTCCCAAGCACCTAGTTCTTAACTTTTTCAGAGCTTATAACAAATTGTTGTGTGTTGACCGAACTCCAACAGTTAAGAAACGAAGTCACTCACTCTCGACGGATTATCCAGTCCTGCGAAGAGGAGATCGTAAGGCTGCGCTTAACTGTAAAAGAGCTTCGCTTACGCCTACATAGCTCCAAGCGTTGTGAGAGTATCGACCGAGATCAACTTGAACTCGATCTCAAGACAACTGAGACAACGATCGATACACTCCAAGCAATCGTGGCTCAACAGGCAGACCCACCACAAGCTGAGTCTGATAAGCCTGACACTGCTACAGCTACGGACAAAGAGCCAAAGATCCGCCGTCGTTACGTCTTTCCTGAAGACATTGAGGAACAGACCGAAACAGTGATTCCTGAACAGGTTCAGTCCGAGCCTGAAGCTTATGAGGAAATCGGCGAACCTGAGGTAACCGAGCTGCTCGATATCGTGCCGATGAAGTTTATTAAGCGCCGTATCATTCGTCCCCGCTTTAAGCATAAAAACGATCGCAACAGCGCGCCTATCGTAGCAGCAACCCCACCGCGCCGCGGGTTCTCGCAGGAGGTATCGCGGCTCCCGCTTTGCTCGTGCAGATCATTTTAGCCAAGTATCTCGACCACTTGCCCCTCTATCGCCAAGAGCAGATTTTTAGAAAGCGCTTCGGCGTGGAGATCTCGCGCAAACTGCTCTGTGAATGGGTGCGTGTGGTCGCCGAGGATTGGCTCGGACTCATTTACTACTCCATCAAAAGTGATTTGCTTAGGCAACAGCACCTGCACGCCGATGAGACGCCTATAAGATGTAATGATCCAGATACGAAACACCGCTCCCGGCAGGGTCACCTATGGGTGTATCGCAGTGGCAATCAGGTATTTTACGACTGGCATATGAGCCGTGGCCGCACGGCTGCGGAGTCGATGC
>JABSRG010000003.1 GCA_013215165.1 Opitutales bacterium
TTGAAGACGGCACAACAGTGCTTGGTTGGTTTTGGTTGTTTTTTCATCAACTGACTTCCTTGATCGGAAGTCCGCCAGAGCCAACCACTTTTTAATTTTTTAGCGCATCCCTATGGGATGGCTGTGAAGAAATTTCATTGTTTCCGGAATTTTGAACCATTGAGAGTTATCAGGATGATGTGTCCTAAAGAAAGCTCTTCACAGCCTCGAGGCTGTAGGTATTGATGACGTCGTCCTTCGTGAGCCAGCCTTTACGCGCTGTCAGAACTCCAGAACGTACGAAATCATAACCTTCTACGCTGTGGGCATCGGGATTGATGGAAGTCTTTAGGCCTTTTTCGGCAGCTGAACGCCAGAGACGCCAATCCATATCTAGGCGCCACGGGTTTGCATTGAGTTCGATGATAACCTGGTTCGCGATCGCCGCGTCGATGATCTTGCGCGCGTCGAGTTGTGACGGTTCGCGCCGTAGGAGCAAGCGTCCCGTCAGGTGGCCTAACATCGTGGTGCAGGGATGTTCGATGGCACGGATGATACGGGCAGTCATGGTCTTTTCGTCTTGGCCGAGCGCTGCATGGACCGAGGAAACGACGTAATCAAGTTTTTCTAGGGTGCTCTCTTCTAGATCGAGACGACCGTCCGTGAGGATGTCGCATTCGATGCCGGTGAAGACGTGAATTTTGTATTTCCCTGAGGAGCGTAGGGCCTCGACGGCTTCGATCTGCTTCAAGACCCGCTGGTCATCCAGACCGTTTGCTTGAAAACTGGCCTTCGAGTGATCTGCGAAACCGACATATTCCCAGCCGCGAGCCTCGGCGCCGGCGACCATCTGGTCGAGGGTGTGTTTGCCATCTGAAGCGGTGGTATGGTTGTGAAAGGTGCCGCGGAGATCGTTTTCGTTGATGAGTTCAGGAAGATGTCCTGCTTCGGCAGCCTCGATTTCACCCCGTCCTTCCCGCAGTTCGGGTACGATGTAAGGGAGGTTTAGCGCGTCGAATAGACTCGCCTCATTATCTGCGTGGATCGGTGGGAGGTCGCTGTCCTCATCCTTGGGAGAGAGCCCCCATTCGCTCAGGCTGTAACCCCGGCTAAGTGCTCGTTGGCGCATAAGGACGTTGTGTTCCTTAGAGCCAGTGAAATGGTGAAGTGCGAACGCAAATTGAGCGGGAGGCACGACACGCAGGTCCGCCTGCAGTCCTCCGTCGAGGCGTATACTCGACTTAGTTTGGCCTTGAGCAGTGACTTCGACGACCTGGTCTTGCTGGACGAACCACTCCATAATCGGCTCTGGATGATCGGATGCGGCGATAAAATCGAGGTCGCCCACGGTCTCCTTACCGCGGCGTAGACTGCCAGCTGCTTCGACGCGTTCGACTTCAGCGACCTCTTGGAGGCCCGCCAGAATTTCGTCGGCGACAGCGCGTGCATCCCACCAGATATGCCGAGCGTTATAGGCTTCACGGTTTTTGATACCAGTAAGGATTTTTTCGGCAGACTTTTTTCCGAAGCCCTTGAGCTCGGCAATCCGGCCATCTTCGGCAGCGGCTGTGAGTTCTGCGATGGTCGTGATACCCAGTGCTGTGTGGAGCGCCTTAATCTTTTTTCCTCCCAAACCTGGGATTTCGGTCATTTCGAGAAGCCCAGCTGGCACTGAGGCTTTAAGATCGTCATAAAAGGGGAGCGTGCCTTGTAGGTAGAGCTTTTGAATCTTGTCCACCAAGGCTGACCCGATGCCCTTGATTTTGTCTAAACGTTCCTCCGCAATGACAGTGTTGAGTTCTTCTTCAAGTGAATCGAGGGTGCGGGCTCCATTTTGATAGGCGCGAATTTTGAAAGGATTGTCCCCTTTGATCTCTAGCAGCAGTGCGATGTCCTCAAGGATGTCTACGATCTGGTCTTTGGTCTTTCCCGGCATTTGTTGAAGAAACCACGGTCACCTGTGACCTGACGATTCTTTTGTGTTTTATCCCGGATTATGCAGGGCCCTGTATTGGAGCGACAGCGAGAGCGGTTACAGCGGAGATCAAATCACCTCCTCGACAACCATTGTGACCGATTGGGTTGATTTTCGATGTGGTGCGTCGTTCATTGTAACTATGTCCAAAGACTTTGGTGAAGTCATCGAACTCATTCGAAAAGAGCACCCGGCGTTTCAGCCCGGTGCCTATTACTTTGTGCGCCAAGGTTTGGATTACACGTTGCGTAAGTTGAAAACCGGTGAGCATCAGCGCGAGAATAACCATGTCTCTGGCGGAGAGTTACTCGATGGGATGCGCGAATTTGCTATAGAGCAATATGGGCCTATGGCGAAAACACTGCTCGATACCTGGAATATTACGACTTGCGATGATTTTGGAAAAATCGTCTTCCTTCTCGTCGATTATGGCGTCCTAGGTAAGACGGAGAATGATTCGCCAGAGGATTTTTCTGGTGGCTACGATTTCGAGGACGCGTTCGTTAAACCGTTCATCCCTAGGTTTAAGCTAGAGGCCGCTGAGCAACAAAATACTGAGTAAAGCCAAAATCTGTTTTCGGAAGTATGGATTTGGTGCTCGGGAGGAGGTGATGAGTTGCAGTCGAGCTGCTCTGTCGGCTCGCGAGCGTTGCTTCGATTAGATTCGGATTATGCGGCAACAAAGTGCCTCGATTCCATGCGTAGGGTGATGGCGAAAGGTCAGTTTACTTAATCAGGTGCGGGAGACCGAAAAAGAAGAAAACCGTGCCTCCGATCAGAAAAGCGAAGAAAACCCAACAGCCGAGCCGCATGCGTTGTAGCTCTGATGGGTCCGAAGGCTGGATCTCAAAATCGAAGTGGGTGTCTTCGGGGTCTTGCTGGGCACTGGATTCTCTCTCTGGGGTGGGCTCAGTCTCCGGGGGCTGAGGTGGGCTCTCCTCGGAAGTTCGCAAAGATTTTAACCAGGCCAAGTGAGCTTCCACTTGGCTGATCTGTCTTTCGAGTTCCTCTTTTTCCTCGCCTTCGGGCATGGCCCTTAAACGGCGGACACCGACTTAATCTTTAACCTCAACCACGCATTGAATTTCCACGGTCGAGTTTTTTGGCAGCCCGGCGACTGTGACGGCAGCGCGCACGTGGCGCCCGGCATCACCAAAGACTTCAACAAGCAAATCTGAAGCTCCATTGATCACCGCGGGGCTTTCACTAAAGCCCGAAATGCCATTCACATAACCACTCACTGAGATAAAACGGGCAATCTTTTCCAACGACCCGATTTCGCCCTTGATGGCGGCGAGTAGATTGAGGGCACACACCTTGGCACCCTCATAACCTTCTTCAATTGTCCGTTCGGCACCGACTTGGCCTAAGTGCGTAAATTTACCATCAACGACACAGATTGCTCCAGCGGTATAAACCAGGTTCCCGACACGAGTAGCGGAGATGTAGTTTCCCCCAGGCGCGGGTTTTCCGGGGAGCGTGAGGCCAAGTTCGGAGATTTTTGCTTCGTAGGACATGGAGTGAAAGGGTGACGGTTGTGGGGTGAGGGATGAAAGGATAAAGCTTGGGAAGAGGATGAAACTCATCCTTTATCATTCACCCTTCAAAATGTCGTGCTGAGACCGAGGTTTGCAGACCAGGAGCCGTATTGATTATTGGAGCCGCGGATGGGGAGGCCGCGGTAGGAGCGTTCGGGAGCGTCGGTGACGTTGAAGAAATTGAGAGCGAGCGTCCAGTCGTCGAGAAATTGGTAGCGGCCTCCGATGTTGAGAGCGAAGTTTTCGTCGCGGTAACTATCGCGTCCGGCATTGTCTCCCACATCGTCCAATGACTTGCTCAGGTAAGTGACGTCAAATTTGACCGATACTGGACCGTGGCCCAAGGAGAGGGACGTGGCGAGGTTATGGCGGGAGCGTTCGGGCACGGTGATTTCTTCGCCGGGGCGCGTGCCGACGGTGGCATTGCTCTCCGAGAGGGTGTAGGCGATTGAGAAGCTGCGGTTATCTAGGATTTCTCTGAGGAAGGAGAGATCTGTTTCGTATTGGACCTGAAAACCATAGATTTCGCCGTCTTCTCCATTGGCAGGCAGGCTATTGTTGTAGGTGATCCGTTCACCATTAAGCAACCGTTGTTCCGTGGACGACGCATCATAGAAGAAGTTCTCGACGGTTTTAAGGTAGATCTCAAAGGCGAGTGTGCCACCCAGGGTATTTTCCCGCTCAATGGCGATTTGAAGATTATTGATTGTGGCGGGCTCGAGGTCAGGATTGCCGCGACTGACGCTACGGGTGGGGTCACTAATCCGCTCGTAAGGGACAATGTCGAAATACTGTGGACGCATGAGGACCTGGTACCAAGAAGCCAGGATGAGGGTATCTGAGTCCAGTTGATAGCTGCTCTCGATGGTGGGCAGGTAATTCCAGTAGTCGTTGGAATTAGACTGCTGGGAAATATTATTAGCCTGGACGACTGTTCCAGTAGTTTCGGTCTCGGTGTATTCGGCACGGATGCCTGCTTCGACTTGCCAGGGTCCCGAGCTGAGGTTTGCTAGGGCATATACGCCGGTGACCGACTCGAAGGCATCGTACTCCTGACTGGCTGCTTGGAGGCGTGAGGCTGTCTCATTGAAAACGAAAGCATCAGGGTTGTTTGCAAAAAACTCCTTTGATCTGAATTGATCGAGCCCACGGCCAAGGGTGTAGGTCGCTTCAACAATCTGTCCGGGGAGTGCGTCTTTTGCTACATCGAGCAGGGTGAATGGGTTGTCTGGATTGGGGCCATACACATCACGGGTCTCGCGCTGGGTGCGTGATTTTTCCCGATAGATGAGACCTGTTCGGAGATAGGCATCATCTATGTCTATCGGCAAGTCGGTCTCGAAATCGATGCGTCCGGCGTAGTCCGTGTCAGTAGTGACCGTGTCGAATACTCTTAGTGATCCCAACCCTGCATTGGATACGTCCGTTATGTCGAAACCGTCATTGAAGAAGAACTCCGGAAAGAGGGGATTTTCGATGCGATAACCGCCTGAGAGGCCGGTATCGAGAAAATTCCAGTCATACCTGAAGGGATTATTCTCAAATTCACTGGTGTAGAGGCTGTAGCTTAGAAGCCAGGTATCCATCTCGATATCGCCGCCAAACGAATAACGCTGCGTAAAGCGTTCTGTATCGGTGTCCCCATTGTACCTACGGATTGAGACTCCGGTATAATCACCCTCAATAACAGTGGTGCTACCTTGAGGGAGGTCACCTTGGCCGGGCAGCGCGTTTCTAGAGTTATAACGCACTTCTGAACGGTTACGGTAGAAGTTGTCAAAATAGTCGCTGATGGTGGCCTCGACATAGGAGCGATGGTTTTCGGACCAAGCGTGCTCAAGACGTGCCCGGTAGTTGTTCACGCGTGTGTAGATGAGATCGCGTGAGATGCGCAGGCGATCTAGGTAGAATACTTCATCTCCTTCGAAAAGCTGGGGTACCGTGTTATCGTTTTCGTCCAAGACTGGTGTCCCATCAGGGTTGCGCTCAATCAGTTCTGTCCAACTGTTTTGCATATGTTCAAAAATACGGTCGCTAGCGCTACTGGAGGCGCTGATAGATAGCATCCATGAATCATCGAAAAGGGGGAGCTTATAGGAAAAGCGTCCGCCCACTTCGAACTCCGAAGACTGGTCGTTGAAATTGAGGGTGACCCCGGCCGATCCTGATCTCGTGGGAGAGTCTAGAAGATAGCTGCGTGCAAAGAAGCGGCGGTAGTCGACCCCTTCGCCATCGCCATCTGCTCCGGGTCCGCGTCCCAACTCTCCAAACACTTGATACTCTGAAGCAATGGGATTGCGCTTGAGCAAGACACGGCCGCGTTCGCGCGGTGAGTCATTGGCACCTCCAGATTGTGTGGTATCTTCTGGGGTTGTTGCTTCGACTGCTTCCTCTTCGGACACGACTTCGCTATTCGATGCGGGTTTTGGGTCGTTCTGCTGATTGGGACTTTGGGCGAGCAGGCGTGTGTGAGCAGAGCAAAGCATAGCTCCGCACACCCATACTGCGGTCAGGGTGTTTGGTCTCATGGTTTGGGCATCTGGTGTGGAGAGACCATGAGACTCATCGGCTTCGTTTCAAAAAACCAGCTCATATTTTTCGATTTCCGGATCCCCAAATGAAATCGTTAAAATCAAAAACTTAAAAATGGAAACATCTTGGCAACGATTCTGCAACCCATTGGCGACGCTCACTCTTTGAGCGGCAAACTAATACATACTAAAAGATGTCCACCAAAACTACTGACACTCCCACGGGGAGTGAGTCGGCTGCTGCCGCTTACTCTCCACTCCAGCGAGTCGCCTCCCAGACGTGGCTCAAGCTCGGGTTGACCGCAACGGCATGCATAATGCCGTTCGCAGTTTCAGCCCAAGAAGAAGAGGACCTCCTCGAACTAGAAGCATTCGAAATTGAAGTCCGCGAGTCATCACGTGCGGAAAACATTTTGGATTTCACAGATTTAAATACTGTCTTGCCCGGGACCTCGACTGAACAGATCTTGGATCGTGTTCCAGGTGTAAATGTGGTTTCTCGGGATCCATTTGGTTTTTACGAGTTTGGTAATGATGTCCGGGTTCGTGCATTTTCAATTGATGACATAGGCGTGACATTCGATGGCGTGCCCATCGGAAACAGTTCTCCGCGATACGGTACTCCAATTGGTCGTATAGCAGACCCTGAGAATTTAACTCAAGTTATTGTGTCTCAGGGTGCCGGAGACGTCACGACACCTGCGTATCAGGCATTGGGTGGATCACTTCAGTTTTTCACAGCAGATCCATCAGAGGAAGCAGGAGCAACTGTGAGCGTGACCTATGGAGACTTCGATCACTTGAGAGTCTTTGGGAAGTATGAAATGGGTGAAGTCTATCCTGGTCTCACTGGCTATATCAGTGCGTCTCATTTCGAGTTTTCACCGCGTGGTCTTGTTGGCCTCGGGATGGGTGAGCAAAGACGAATAGAAGCTAAGGTGAAATACGACCTTCCTGACGGCAACGGATCGATTCAATTCGCATATTCTTACAATGACCGTGATGATTTCGATACACTAGGTTTCGATTGGCAGGAATATGAAGGTTTGGAAACGGGATCTGTCCCTGAGGGCTTGACCATCAACACTTCGGGCAATATTGCAAGATACAGCAGGGACTCTTCGGCGGTGGTATTTGCTGCAGGGGGGTATACAAACTACATCCCCGGCAATGCCAATGAGTCTGTAGTAGTTGACGGAGATACATTCTCTTTAGGTTCTTTTGACTACGGCGACCTTTCTGACAATGGCCGTAATTATGGACCCCCGACCTTCATTGATCCTACGGTCGATCCGGGTGCTGGAGTAAATGCTAACTACTACAACCTGTGGCGTAATGGTCGGATGGATCATCTCTATCGTATCTTAGCTGACTATGATTTTACTGATGAAATCAGCCTGAGCGTGATCCCGTATTATCAGCATAAACAAAATTATGGACTATTTGGTCGTTCCAACAGCTTTGCTTCTTCGCAAGTACGTTCAGCTTATGCAGCAGATCCTTCACGCACTGATATCTGGGCTCAGCCTTATTATGACGCGCTGGGTCGCCCTGCTGGTGAAGATGGTTCTTTCTTCGTGGATATAGACGGAGATGGTGTATACGATAGTGATCTCGATTTTGACGTTGATGAGGATGGAACAATTGACCCTGAATCTGAAACAGGTCTAAATGAAGCTATTGTTGAGTATAGCTCTGACCACGCGCTTGCTGCGCCTGGATCGACTCCAGATAACTTCATTCCTGGCATTCCTGGACGGACCGGACGAGACGAAGAGTTTGGCGGATATCGTTATGGAGTTTCTGCCTCGCTGGCGTGGGAAACCGACGTAAACAAGTTAATTGTTGGTGGGTGGTATGAATATGACAGACACATCACTGAGAGACCGAACTACAATCTTCAAGGTAATGGTTCGGTTGTCGGATGGTTTGAATACGATCAATTCAATTTCCTTAATTATTCACGATATCTTGAGCAAGAGGTCTTTCAAGGTTGGGTCCAGAATACATACACGGCTTTTGACGGAGCACTCGATATTGTTGCCGGAATTAAGTTGCTAAAGCTCGATCGCGACGCTGATGGTTTCCTTACTATTGCTGAGTGGATAAACAACACTCCGACATCCCGCTCAACTTCCTACGAGGATACATTTTTGCCTCAATTCGGTTTGCTCTACAGGCTAAATGACAACATCGAGCTATTCTTCAATTATTCAGAAAATCTCGCTGTTCCTGATGCCGGAACGATCACGACTGCTGGAGACACTTTTGACCCCGATCTTTTGGCGCCAGAATATTCTGAAAATTTCGACTTTGGACTTCGTGCCGACTATGGAGATGTGGCCTTTAATATACAGGGTTACTATCTGCAATACACTGACCGGATTTTGGCATCTGCTGTCCCTCTTGATTCTCCAAATGCTGGAGCGGCTGGAAATAGCCGATTCCAAAATGTAGGTGGCGTGGATTCATGGGGACTCGAAGGTAGTGTAGATTGGACTACTCCTGTAGAGGGACTACGTGTTGGGGCTAGTTTCGCTATCCAAGAAACGACCTTCCAAGAAGACTTCCTTCTCTACTCTTTGACTGGCCAGACCCCTGGTCTTGCGACTGGTGATAATATCGCAATTGCTAGGGAAAATTCTAGTGCTCCATACTTGTCTGTTGCAGCTCCTGGATATCGTTCTGAAGAAGTTGCTCCTGGATCTTATCAGATTTACGAGGCCATCGAAGGAAATGATCTCGGTAATACGCCGTTCCTCACCGTCAATGCTGACGTTAATTATACCGTCAGTGCGTGGACCTTCTCTCTGAGTGGAAAGTATTTTGATGATGTGTATGTGAACACATTGAATACTCAACCTCTGGATGCTTACTTCAAATTTGATGCAGGTGTGACTTACAGAGGGGCTGAAGGTTCTTCCCTGGAAGGCTGGACTGCAGCGCTTCGGATTGCCAATTTGTTGGATGAGGATATCGCATACGCTCGCGGTTATACAGATTCAACAGGGCAGGTTGTCTGGGACCGTGGACGTCAGTTTACTTTCTCGCTCACGGCTGAATTCTAAAACTTCATCCTGTAGTTTGTCTTAGCAATCGTTGGTTTGTTTGCTGATTGCCGAGCGGGGCTCCTTTGGGAGTCCCGCTTTTTTTTGGAGTTGTCGGGTCTAAGATGGGATGAGATCGTTGCGCCGGATGGATCTTTTTCGTGAGTTTTTTAGTTTAGTAAAACGCCTTGAGGAATCGTGTATTAACTATGCCGTGGTGGGTGGTGTCGCATTGGCTTTCCATTCTATACCCAGGCTGACAAAGGACATTGATATTCTTGGAACTGGAGAGGACCTGGAGAAATATTATCAAGTTTTAGAAGCGGCCGGATTTAGAATGAACGCGAAGCCTTGGAAATTTGCTAACACAGATCTCACTCTCCACCGTTTTATGAAACCGACCGAAACGGATTCTGAAGCTTATACGGTGATCGATCTTCTCATCGGTGACAGTAAGGAGCACCGAGCAATTATAAACCGTGCTCTCGAAGACAAATCTGCTGCTGGAAAAGTGATGATCGCACAAAAAAACGATCTTATCGCCATGAAACGTGTGCGTGGCAGTAAGCAAGATTTGGCAGACATTGAGGCGCTGAGTTCTGAATAATTTCTATGACTCGGATCGAACGAACAGTGAAAGAGCTGAGTGAGTTATTGGAATTTTATCGGCTCATTCAAAAACGTAACCGCGAAAGTTATTCTGGAAAAACAGATCACGAGCGATCGGCACCATCGCTAGATTCCAGCTTTGAAGGCACTCTCGACTCATTGGATCAAAGTCAAAAGCCGGATTAACTTCCGGTAATCAATGAGCGATTTAGTTTTTAAGTGCCGCCGTTGGGGAGCACATTGCACTAAAAACTGCGGACAGCGTATCCGAAACGTTGTCCGCGGCGACAAAGCATCTGCCCGTACTGGTTACCCAACGCGTTCGGACAATAGTTTCTTTGAATGAGTGGGATTCTCTTTCAGCTGCAATTCCATCAACCCGGCCCACGTCCGTAGATAGAGAGCTACGTCCCGTTGGTTGGATCGTTGCAGGTAACGCGGACCTCCGGGGAGTGCAGTGAGAATTTTTTTGTTGGATAAATATTCAAGTTCTTGGATGTCCTTGCGTTCCAAGCCCGCTTGAAACATAGCATCAAGCACTTCGTCCATGGGGGCTCCGCTAAGTGGGCAATATTCCTCTGCAAATTCGGTCCATTCGGCGAGACGTTGATCACGGGCCCGCTTGTAGATTTCCGCGGCATCGAGGTCTACGAGTGATTGGGCGAGGTAGCCACAATTGCAGCGGCCCACGTGACCCCAATGATAAGTTTCTGTCCGCTCGATCGTCTCAGCGGCTTCACGAAGTTTGTCGACGAGGAGGGTGCTTGCTTTGGCCATCATTAGAGTCAAAGCGTCCTTTCTGTTATTTCAAATCTTCAGGAAGAATCCGTGCGATCATAAGTAAAACTGCTCAATTCGAGCAGTTTTATAGGGTCGGTCTTGGCAAATCGCTCAAATCTCGGTTGATATCCATCATCTAGAATCCCATGCTGATGGGCGTTTTATGATATCAGCCCACCACATCGATCAGCCTGATGTCGTACCCATTGGCAATGGCATTATGTCTGCCACCTTGGGCGCCATGTTGAAGAAGCTCGTCCCTGGGATGAAGATCCAACTCTAAGAGGTGGCAGAGGAGTTAGCTCAGGAGGCTTCCAATGGGTGGCACGATGCAGGGACTGGGCATGCGGGTATTTGTCGAACTGAGCTATATCCCGAATCGACTTTCCGATGGTTCTGTAGACGTAGACAAAGCCATAGAAATCTTCCACCAGTTTGAGCACTCTAAGCAGCTCTGGGGCTACGCGGTGCGCAAGGGTATGATCGAGCAGCCGACTGATTTTATAAACGCGGTGCCGCATATTAGTTTCGTCTACGGTCAGGAGCAGGTTGACTTTCTCCGCGACCGCCATGCGGGGATTGAAGCACGCACCATTTTTTTGCTTCGATGGAATACACCGAAGATCGGGATAAGATCAATGAGTGGGCGCCTCTCCTTCTAGCGTGTTCGTTCAGTCCTCCTGGGAGCATCTCCTGGTGCTTCGGTGTCGACCAATATCATGCTAGAAGTGGTGCAACAGTGTTTTGGCGACGTCCTAAAAACGCCTGAAGGTCATTCCCGCATGAAGGAAATGATCCCCACCTACGACGAGGATCTAACCCAGGCCGACCAAGCCGAACACCAAGCCGCTGTCAGTGAGGATGCCGAAGGATCTCTAGGATTAATCTAGGAGCACTTCCTTTTTACCGCGGACGTTTGCTTTGGAAGGTTGCGAGAGCGATCACGCTGCAAACCGTACAAAGGTACAATGATCGCAGCTATGCGAAAACAAGGCCTCATCTGGTGAACCACCAAATTTGCTGAGAACACTCCATAATCGTGGGGAGGCAAACGGCTACTCTCCTCAATTAATTTTACTGCCCCGCCGCCGCCACCAGTCATCGTTTTGTGCAGCTTCGTCTTCCTCGTCATCGGCCTGTAAGTTTTCTTCAGCTTCGCCGCGAGAGCCGCGCAGGCGCTCGATTTCCTCGAGTTGGCTTTTCGTTACGCGCAGGCTCTGTATCTCCGCCCGGAGTGCTTCGCGTTGCTCAAAGTAACGGCGTTCATCTTCACTTAGCTGGTAGCCTGGGATGTCTGAAGGAACGAGATTCATGTCATCCAACTGACGGGGATCGATAACGTCGCGATAGGTGCTTCCATCTGCAGAGAGTGTCTTAGCGGTAATGAATATGATGAGGTTCCGTTTTGATTCTGACTTAGTGGTGCTACGAAACAAGCGACCGAGGCCAGGTATATCGCCGAGCAAGGGCACTTTGGTTTCTCCATTCTCGGTCTGGTTTTCCATCAATCCACCGATTGCCAGAGTGTAGCCATCTTTGAGCGAAATGGTTGTCTCGGTGCGGCGGCTGGCGATGATAGGAATTTCGGCCCCGGATGCACCACCGAAGCTTACTGTACCTTGACGTGAAGACACTTCAGGTAGGATATCCAAATTGATAAATCCGGCACTATTTACCTGCGGTGTAACGTTCAGTTTGATCCCGATGTCTTCGTAATTGAAGTTGCTCACTTCATAGCTGCCGCGTTCTTCATTATAGGTATAGTTTGGGATGGGGAATCGCTCACCGATCGAGATGAGGGCAGATTCATTGTTAAGCGTGACGACTGTGGGGTTGGAGACGAGTTCGACATCGGAGTAGTTTTCGAGAGCGCTCAGAATGACATTAAAGCCGTCGGCTGAGAAGACCACGTTATCGACACGGCCGATGGCTGAATCGTTGACGAAGCTAACAAAATCGCTGACTGCAGTGCCGCCGGAAGTCGTGAGGCTGTTTGCGAGTGAGCTACCAGTACTGGATGCTATGGTGTCTGAGAAACCAGATCCTGCCGTTCCACTCGAGAAATTGCTGCCGAACGTATTGCTGGAGGTATCAGAGTTACTGAAATTATTTCCGGTGTTAGAGTTGGAGGATTCAGTTGTGCCGTTGGATCGGCTTGTGGAGTTAGAGCGGTTAAATGTCCGCGTGAAGCTGCCCGTGCCGACTTGGTAGCCGCCGAGCGACAACCAATTTACGCCAATATTTTCAGCATCGCGGTTGGTCACTTCGACAAACTTCGATTCGATCATGACTTGCTCGGTCTCACGGTCGAGACGCTCAATGATCTCCTGGATTTTGTTCATGCGTGAAGGGCGCTCGGTAACGATGAGTGCGTTGGTACGTGTATCGACACGTATGCCACCTCCAGCCTGGCTGCTGATCAGGGGCCGAACGGCGCTTTGAATCTCATTAGCTTCGGCGAAGTTGATAATGAATACACGTGTGTCGACAGGTTCGACGGCGAGATCTTCAAGGCTCTTAATTTTTATGATGTTCCCATCCTCTATGTAGGTAGATCCAGAGGTTTCGAGTACGACTTCAAAAACCTGCCGCCAGGTAACGTTACGTAGCTTCAATGATGCACGCCCGGTTACGGTGTCGGGGACGACAAGATTAAGATCATAGAGATCCGCCACGTTGCGGAGGATCGTAGTGATGTCCTGATCGAGATAATTTACCGTAATGGTTTCTTCCGTTCCAAAGGTGGGAGCTGGAGCGCCTCCTTGGGGGAGCTGAAGAATGACTTCTTCCTCAAATGATGTAGGCACTGCCACATCAGGAATGTCTTCGGCCGCGGGTCCCGGGGGTGGCGGTGTGGGAGAGGCGATGTCCTCCAAATCGATTGAAATCGGTTGTTCTTCGGGAGCAGCTTCTGGCTCGATCGGAGCGACATCGGGTACTTCGGGAGTTGGCTCTATTTCCGCCTCAGGGGTTTGTGGGGTATCCTGTATGACTTCGACTTCCTGCTGTTCGGGAAGCTCAATGAAAATTTCCTCTTCGGCCACAGGGATCTGAGTTTCGACAGGGGTGGGGGCTTCATCCTGAGCCCAGGCGATACTGGTCGCTACACAGATTGCTGCGCTCTTCTTGAGCCAATGGCAGGTGAACGGGTGTGGTGAGGGTTTAGCAGACATACTTAGCTAGATCTAAATTATTTGTTATTGAGCGGCGTCGAGAATGGGGAAGCGCCGCTGCGCATTTCCGAGTCGAAGGAGAAAGGAGCGTTCGGAAATAGATTCTATGATCACAGTGTAGTTGGATGTTCCTTCAGTAACAGGAATGCGTGATCCGGGACTGATGAAGCCGCCTTCGCGCGGTGTCATAAAAAGACGTCCACCCGCTTCTATGGTGCCGGTGACCCGCGTCTGGAGTGCTTCGCCGGCTGTTTGCAGAATCTGGTTCGCCGTAACTACCGGCTCGGTGGATGGACGCTGTTGAGGGCGTGCTGGTCGCGGAGTTGGAATTGTGGCTGTAGAAGGGAGATTGGTTACACTTTGGTCTTGAGAGCTTGGAGCTGCGAATGGATTTCTCAATGATTCAAGCTTTTGCTTGAATGCAGAATGATCGCTTGTCGTTAAATGGCCCTCGATTGCTTTGATAGCCTTCTCCCGCTGATTTTTGAAGGCGACCTGACCGTCTTGGGCCTTTATATCCGCTTGAACGGAGATAGCGGCGTTGGTGGTGAATTGAACACCGGCAAAAGTTGCAGCCAGTATTCCGAAGCTGAGGACGCGATAAAATCTGTTGTTTAGGGGACTCATTTACCGAGTGATTCTCCAAAGACTTCAACGATCAATACCATGCGCATCGTAGGATCTGTTTGACTTCCGGCGGTGAAGTTGAATCGGCTGATCCGGGTAAGTTTTTGGCCCATACGAATGTTGTGAGCGAAGTTTAATAAGTCCCTGAATGCACCTTCTGCCTCGAGGGAGATGTTAACAATCGCGTGCCTGCGGAGGGAATTGAAGGGCTTTGTGCCTTTTCTCGGAGGAAGAATTGCATTGCCTTGATTGATGCTGGTGATGCGGACATTGCTCTGGTCTTCAAATCCGTAGAAGTAGTTGATGTTGGTGGAGCGCTGCGTTGAGTCGATGATGCGCTCGTCTAGTTGGGTGGTGAAGGTTTCGAGTTGTGTCGTATCTTGTGCTAAGCCGACAGACTGGCTGCTGTTCCGTGTTATGGTCTGAAGCTTTTTTTGTGCATCATTAAGTTCTTTTTCCAGCTCAGGAACTACTCCGACGCGGAATGAAAATACTATGCCTGCGAGCAATGCAACTGCGATTCCCGCTACCGCAATGGGGAATTGTTTGAGCTTCGCTATGACTTCCTGCGCTTCCACGTTACTTAAATTCTGGGGTAAGGGTGACCTCGATCGTAAAGCTGAATAGCCCCGTTACCGCGTCGCGTGATGAGGGCAGTTCTTCGACGGAGCCGTTGTGTTCTTGAAATTCTGTCATTTGAACGAGATCTTCTTTGAGTTGATCGATGACCAGGAGGGATGGTGCCGTGCCTTTGAGAGTAATGCTCTTCGAGGGTAATACCTTCTTTTTCTCAGTGATGTTAAAGGATTCAGCACTCATCGAACTAAGGATGATTTCTTCGGGAATGAGTTTTACGACATCGGCTACGAATTCGGTATATACGATCGGTGCTGCGTAGAATCGTTCGATGTCTTGAAGTCTTGGAAGGAACGCCAACAGTTTCTTAGACTCCGCGAGGTGCGCCTTATCGGCCGTATTTCGGCTTTTTATTTGTTCTTGTGTGTCGTCCAGACGTCCTCGAGTCGACGCAGCGCCAATCTCGCGCTGAACCACTCCAAAAATTAAGAATACTGCCAAGGCCCAAGCTATGCCGTTCACCAGGAAGTCAGTCCGGATGGGTTTGATATCCGGTAGCTCTTCCTGAAGTCGGAAATCGGGATGCCAGTTAGGATGACTCTTCTGTTTCTTTTTCGTCATCGGGTTTCTTGTCGGGCTGAGATGTGTGCGGGCAGATGAGGGAGAATAGGCCAAACCAATCCTCATTCATGAGAGGCGTGTCGATTGAACTATCAAAACTAATGCCGTGTGTTTCCAACCATCTTTCGAAATTTGGATTCAACACTTCGACGCCCAAGGCTTCTGCCAGGACCGGGATGATCCAGCGTAGACTGTCGGGAAGCATAGGCAGGTAGATTTGAGAAATAGTCTGACCCGTCTGCACTTCGTAAAAACCAGTCGAAGCCTGGAGTTCTCGGATCAACTTTTTCAGGAGTTTTGGTCCGACTTCGGTGAAGTCAAAAGTGTTGGAGAAGAATAGCTTTCGAGCAGATTCGTCGTCTTTGAGCCCAAGCTCTTGTTTGACCACCGGTATCATGCTATGGACGCCATAAGGGATTGGACGGGTAACATCGACTTCACCTTGGCGTATTACGAACACTTGGCTATTATCAGATGTGATGTCGAGAATGAGGATAGCACCAGGTATTTCCATCTGGCGCGAGTAGTCGACAATGCCTCCCAAGACTGCGACAGAGGAGATTTCCAGCGACTCTGGATAAAAGCCATTCTCCAGGATTTTGTTTTGTTGTTCCCGCAGCTCCTCGGTTTCCAATCCAGAAAAAACTACCTTAGTCTCAGTTCCTTCATCGACATCGAACTCTTCGCCATCGCCCTGATTTACGATGTTTACAGCCAGCTTTTCGGGTTCGAGACGGAATTCATCTCTGATGATATCAAGTAGGTAATTCGCATTTTTCTTCTTGGCTGCTTTATCGATTTCAAATTTCCGAACGAAGCGCGAGGAGGGCGAGAATGCGAAGCGGCTGGGGATATAGTTGCCGTTTTTGTGAGATTCGAGCTCTCCCTTCAAGGATTCAATTTCGCTCTCATCATCCCAACGCGCTTGGAATACCTTGTCTATTTTACAAGACGGCACGGCGCCGGAAGTCACCGCCGCATGCAGGCGGTTTTCAGAGAGACAGATGAAGACACCGTTGGTTTTCTTTTTTATCATCGGAAGAGGCCAGGTCCTCTGTGGGGTATAAGAAGAGAATAAGTTCCCAGGATAAGCGACCATGCAGATTCATCGTTAACACTTGAGGGGCATTTTAAGTTGGAGAATTAGGGAATGGGCGCTGGTTTTATCGTCTTAAGGATTGTCGTTTTCCCACAAAGTAAATGGCAAAAAGTTTGCATTAAATAAATTAGATGATCGAAAACAGTCATATGAGCAAAGAAGTTAATTACTATGAGGGTTGCCCAGCATGTAATTGATCAACGTCGCAGCGAAATTTCCAAGTGGTTGAGCGATGCGCATTTCGGCTCTCTGTCGGACCTCTGCAAACAGTTTGGTATCTCCGAAGCAACAGCTCGTAGAGACCTGCAATTACTGCAAAATTCGGGTGAGATACGCCGGACTCATGGTGGGGCACTCGGCGAGTATGATCGCAATGTCGTTTCTTTTCAGCAACGGATGCAGAGTCATTCAGAGTGCAAGGACCGCGTTGCTAAGCGGGCGGTGAGTCTCGTGGCTGATGGGATGACTCTCTACTTGGATATAGGAAATACACTCTTTCGCGCAGCTCGTTACATTTTAGAACGCTCTTTTGAGCAGATTACGATCATCACGAATAATCTGCCGGCAGCGCAGCAGTTGAGCGATCATCCGGGCATTCGTTTGATTCTTACCGGGGGTGAGTTTCTCAGCCGTCAGTCCACACTGCTAGGTGAATACACGGTGAACTTTGTGAAGCAGTTCCCGTTCGATTTGTCTCTGATGAGTGCCGAGGGGATGACGACCAATTCGGTTTGGAACTCCTCGAAGGAGATAGTCGATTTTCAGCAAGCAGTGATGCATGCCTCCCATCGCTCCGCATTGTGTATCGACAGTTCAAAACTGTCTGTGACGACGCTTTATGAGTCAGCGAAAGTGGAGATGTTCGCCCATATAGTGACGGATGCGAAAGCGGCAGATCTGAAGAAGAAGAATATTCTGATCGGTCAAGACCGGCTCATCGAGGCCTGAAATTTTTGAAATCCAAATGCACTATGAGTGATATATCTTATAAACACGTAAATTATTTGTGGGATGAGGTGGTGGCATCGAGCTTAGATCCAGTCGAGCTGCTCGTCTACCGTTCCAAACTGTTGGGTTCGGATCAGCGCATCACCAACATCGGGGGAGGCAATACAGCGTCCAAGTTGATGGAGACCGACCCTTTGACGGGTGACGCGGTTGAAGAGTTGTGGGTGAAAGGATCTGGCGGCGATTTGCGCACTTCGAAGAAGGAAAACTTTGCCTCACTTTATCTCCATCTTCCAACGCTAGTTATGAGCGCTGATGCGGCTGATCTCCAAAATTAGCCTTACTGATATCTGCCCTTATAGATATACTCTGTGCCTTGTCTCGCAGTTTATGGCCGACTATTTTCTTGTGTTTTTGACCTACAAAAATTTTTTCGTTCTCTATGTCAGCAACCAAGCGGACAGATTCCTACAAAATTGGCCTTTTTGTCTTTTCGTGCTTTTCGCTCGTTTGGGCTTGTTTCCTATTGTACGCTGGCGGCTTCACGACTTCGATCCAGGCAGGCATGGCTTTTCTGGATTGGCCGCTTTCTAATGGCTCGTTGAATCCAGAGCGTTGGATGTCACAGCCCGATCAAGCCGCGGAACACAGTCACCGCCTTTTAGGCATGAAGCTCGGCCTCTTGGCTATCATCTCAGTAGTGTGGCATGCAGTCCGCGAGGAGCGTAAGGCAGTGAGGGTGACGAGCTATGTGCTGCTGGCAGCCGTTGTTTCCCAGGGTGTTTTGGGAGGCCTCCGCGTTCTCTTGGACCAGCTTAATCATGATTTTGACTCGAACGTCATCGCTCAGAGCTTTGCGATAGCTCACGCTTGCGGGGCCCAGATTGTCTTTTGTATTCTGGCTGCACTCGCTGTGATGCACAGTCCCATGTGGTTTCGACGTGAGGCCGCTGCTGTGGATGGGATTGACCGAGTCCGTGCTCTGGGATGGGCCTCGACAACTGCTTTATTTCTGCAAATCCTTGTAGGAGCGATCATGCGGCACAACCATGCCGGCCTGGCCATCTCGACCTTTCCGATGGCGACCGAGACGTCGCTTTTGCCGGCAATTTGGAATTTTCACATCAGCATACATTTCGCTCACCGAGCGGGAGCTCTTATCGCAACAGCTATACTCGTTGCGTTTTTCGTACAGGTTTGGAAACGACCAGCTCTCCGAGCGGAGCTTAAAGGCAATGCGGTGCTGATGCTGTCGATTCTAGCGTTTCAGATTTACTTAGGAGCGCTCACAATCTGGACCGGACGTAACCCGCATGCCGCGACTGTGCATATGCTTGTGGGCGCATTTTTAATGGGGAGCACCTGGATCATGACCTTCCGCCTTTATCAATTTCAACAAGTGGCCGCCTATTGTGTGGGGCGCCCTGAACGCAGGCGAAGTCCTGTCGATGTTAAACAACCCGCTGAACAAGGCGTCTGATAGTTATGGCCTCCCCTCATACCCAGACGAATTCAATCCCAGTCGATACACTGAGTGCCGAGAAAGGCAAGGCTAAGGCGTTTTTCGAGCTTACGAAACCGCGTCTTAGCATGATGACGGTCATTACTGCAATCGTCGGATATATGCTCGCCGACCCACAGCGAAGTGGATTTGCGCTGCTTGGGTTGATTTTAGGTACTACTTTCTCCGCGGGAGGCGCGGCGGCCCTCAACCAGTGGTGGGAGCGCGCGAGTGATGCGCTTATGGCACGGACTCGAGGCCGCCCTATCCCAGCCGGCGTGATCTCGCCCGAGGCTGCGCTCATTTTTGGGATAACCATCAGCCTCTTAGGTGTAGGAGCATTGTGGTGGATAAACAACTGGCTTGCCGCACTTCTATCCGCCGCGACCATTGGACTTTACGTTTTCGTCTACACCCCGATGAAACGCTGGTCATCGTGGAACACTGCTGTGGGCGCGATCCCTGGTGCCATTCCGCCACTCATTGGGTGGGCTGCGGCTGAGGGGGCTATAGGGTTGATGGGATGGATTCTCTTTGGGATTATCCTCTTTTGGCAAATTCCCCACTTCATGGCGATTGCTTGGACTCATCGAAAGGATTACGCCGCGGCTGGATATCGTATGGTCACCACCGATGAGCCGTCAGGCCGTAGTGCAGCTGTCCAATCCTTTGTCTGCACCGTGCTTTTAGTAGGGGTTACGCTCACTCCGGTGTTTTTGGGATTTGCAAGTTGGTTTTATGGTGCGGCTGCTCTCTTAGGTGGAGCCCCGTTCATGGTATTTGCCACGCAGTTCTTGCGACATGAGCCGCGTGACATGGCTGCGAAAAAGCTCTTTTTCACCTCCATTTCCCATTTACCCCTAGTTTTGTCCGCACTGGTGCTGGATGTCTGGATCTTGGGCTAGTTGCCATGGACTGGTTGACGACACTTCCTGCCATCAACGCCTGCCTGAATGGGGTGTCGACGCTATTGCTGACAGCTGGCTTCGTGTTCATAAAGAAAGATCAGAAAAAGGCGCATCGTGCCTCGATGGTGAGCGCATTCCTCGTTTCTGCCGTATTTTTGGCGCTTTACTTGACCCACAAGAGCCTCAAAGCGAGCAGCGGCCAGGATGTGAACACGAGCTTTGCAGGAGAAGGTTTTTGGCGGCCCGTCTATTATACAATGCTGATTACACACGTCATCTTAGCGATGGCTATGGTGCCGATGATTTTTAGGACGTTCTTTTTGGCATTCAAAGAACGCTTTGAGAGCCACAAAAAGTGGGCCCGGATCACCTTTCCAATCTGGTATTATGTAAGCATCACGGGTGTCTTGGTCTATTTTTTCATTTATCAGTGGTTCCCTCACCCAGAGAGCCCCTAACGATCTATTTCACAACCTTATCTGAGCCCAGACTCTCATTAGTTTAACTGATTCATAGCGAAAGACTTAACTCTAAAGCGTAATAAAAATCTTAACTAGCATCGATCCATTGACAGTACGGGCCGTTAGCAGCGAACTTTATGCAGACATGAGCCTTCCATCCTCATCTTCATGGAAACCTATCTTCAAGCGCATTACGTTTAGCCTATTCGCGATTGCGGCCCTACTCGGGATGACCGGCTGCGATTTTAAAGGGCGCATGTCGACGTTTGACCCGAAAGGCCCCATCGCCGAAATGCAGCTGGAGATCTTTTATATCACCGTTTGGGTGACACTTTTTCTCTTTATCGCAGTCGGCGGGGCGCTTTTATATGCGGTCTGGAAATTCCGCGAAACCCCTGAGAATAAAAACGATCCAATTCCGCGAGTCGGTCACGGAAATCCGTTGATTGAAGTGGGGTTGATCGCCGCCTCGATCCTCATGCTCGTCATCATCGCCGTCCCCACGGTCCAAGTAATCTGGGAGCAGCATGAGCTTCCGGTAGATAGTGAGCGTTACCGCGAACGCTATGGCGATTACGAGCAGAACCTCCTTGGAAATTGGTATGATGGGGACATCGCAGATGGTGAAGAGGATGAAGTGCTAGTTATCAAGGCCTATGGTTGGCAATGGTGGTGGTCATTTGAGTATCCACAGCTCGACGGTGTGGTGACTGCAAACGAGATGGTTATTCCTAGAGGCAAGGTCGTGAAAATCGAACTGCGCTCGAAAGACGTGATTCATTCCTTTTGGCTTCCCAAGATTGCTGGGAAAGTCGACTTGATGCCGGGGCGTGTGAACTGGATGTGGATTCAAGCGGACGAGCCAGGTTATTATTACGGACAGTGCGCCGAGTATTGTGGCGATTCGCACGCCTATATGTTGTTTCGTGCAGAGGTAGTGGAACCCGATGAGTTCGAAACCTGGATCGACCGCCAGCAGCGCACGATTGAAGCTCCCGAAGGCTACGATACGTGGGGAGCTTGGTTGGGAGCTACAAACCAGGATGAGTCCTTGGCTAATACACCCTTCCTCAAGGGAGCCAAAGCCTACTTCGCGAATAATTGTTCTTACTGCCACGCCATCAATGACATGTCTATGGGTAACATCGCTCCGGACCTCACCAACGTGAAGGATAGGAAGTCTCTGGCTGCTGGATGGATGGAAAACGTGACTGCAGACAACCAAGTTGACGTCCCCAAGCAGTATGAAAACTTGGTTGAATGGATCTTCCATTCTGACCAAGTAAAACCGGGTAATTTGATGTATTACCCTTCCCAGGGATTGATTAACTATATCAACCCACCTCTCGGCGATGATGGTCAGCCGATACGCACACCGATGACCCTCGAAGACGCGGAAAATATCGCGACCTTCCTTCAGGAAATCTAAAAGCCAGACAGAAAGTATTTTCAAATGAGCACTACGACCGTAGAAACCCCAGAAAAGACTGAGCTCGTTTTTGAGCCATCGACGGCTCAAGAGAGTAACCTCGGACTGCGCCGTCCGGACTTCACCAAAGGCTTGGTAGATTGGATGACCACCGTAGACCACAAGAAGATCGGTATCCTCTACCTGTTTGCGGGAATATTCTTCTTTATAGTTGGTGGGATTGAGGCGCTTTTAATTCGCGTCCAGTTGGCCCAGCCAATGAATGATTTCATAACGGCTCAGCAATACAATCAGCTGTTTACGATGCATGGGACGACGATGATCTTTCTCGCAGTCATGCCGATGAGCGCGGGGTTTTTCAATTATCTCATCCCCCTTCAGATTGGCGCTCGGGACGTTGCTTTCCCTAGACTCAACGCTTTTAGCCTCTGGTGTTTTATCGGAGGCGCTATCGTATTGAACATCTCCTTTCTCTTCCAGTTCTTGCAGTATGCTGGTGTGGATTGGTTCAATATCACTGTAAATCGCGAAGGATATGGTGATTACACCCTGACTGATATTGTTCCTGGCATGGGTTGGTTTGCCTATGCTCCATTAAGTAATGATGGCTACTCGGGAATCGGTTCAGACTTTTGGATTTTTGGTCTTCAAGTGCTGGGAATCGCCTCGCTAGCCGCTTCGTTTAATTTCATCACGACGATCCTGAACATGCGTGCTCCCGGGATGAAGATGATGCGCCTGCCGGCATTCACATGGATGACGCTCATCACCGCTTTCCTCATCATTTTTGCCTTCCCAGCGATCACGATTGCCTTGGCAGAGCTGATGTTTGACCGGACATTTGGCACCAATTTCTTCCGGGTGGAAGAGGGCGGACAGCCTATCCTTTGGCAACACCTCTTCTGGGTCTTTGGCCATCCAGAAGTATACATCTTGGTGCTACCCGCTATGGGAATCGTTTCTGAGATCTTACCTACATTTTCTCGCCGTCCCCTATTCGGTTACCCCATCATCGTCTTTTCAGGCGCAGTCATTGGTTTCCTCGGCTTTGCGGTATGGTCTCACCACATGTTTACAACCGGACTGGGCAAAATAGCGACCGCAGCATTTTCTCTTCTGACCATGGCTATTGCGGTCCCGACTGGCGTGAAAATCTTTAATTGGATCGGGACTCTCTGGCAGGGGCGCATCCGCTTTACTGCCCCCATGGTTTTTGCCCTCGGCTTCATCTGGATGTTTATGATGGGTGGATTTTCCGGGATCATGCACTCGGCGGCGCCTGCCGATGCTCAGCAACAAGACAGTTATTTTGTGATCGCGCACTTCCACTACGTTTTGATCGGTGGAGTAGTCCTTGCGCTCTTGGGAGGCATCTATTTTTGGCTGCCCAAGATGTTTGGTAAGATGTGGACCGGCAATCTCGGCTATTGGTCTGCTCTGCTGGTGAACATTGGCCTAAATGTCACCTTTTTCCCGATGCATTTTCTCGGATTGCTTGGCATGCCACGCCGGACTCATACCTATCTTGAAGGTAATGATTGGGGCTCGTTAAACTTGATCTGTTCCATCGGCGCGTTCGTGTTGGCTTTCGGAGTATTAATCTTCCTCATCGATATTTTCCTTCTGGTTAAGAAGGGTAAACCCGCAGCGGATGATGCTTGGGGTGAAGGACGCACATTGGAGTGGTATACATCATCGCCTCCCGCTGTGCACAACTTTGACGCTACTCCAGAAGTTCAGGCACGCGATGCTCTTTGGGCTCACAAACACGATGGTCCGAAATATCAGATCAAAGACATCCCAGAGCCGCATGGTGTGCATATGCCTTCCCAGTCCTGGTGGCCTTTCTTCGGGGCTTTGGGCCTGACCATCATGGCGACTTCTATGTCACTCCATGCCGCAGATCTCCTTCACAGTTTCGGCTGGCTCGCCATCTTTGGCTTGGGAATGACCGTTGTGTCCGTATTCCTTTGGGCGCTTGAAGGTCCCGGAGGTTTCCACATCCATTTCAAGAAGTCCGGAGCCTCTGAACAGAGCCAACTCCAGCACTAATTAAAATCTTTTGCTTGCTATGAGCCACGCTGCAACGCTTACCCTCGATGATGGTCACAACGACCACCATGATGGCCATCATGCGCCCACGAATACGGGCGTCGATAACAAGAAATTGGCCATGTGGCTGTTTCTAGGGTCGGACTGTATGTTCTTTGGAACACTGATCTCCACCCACCTGATCTACCGTAAGCTTTACCCAGACACCGGGGTGCAGCCGACTGATATTTTCAATATAGCCCTCACGTCTTTCTCGACGTTCATCCTGCTGATGAGCTCATTCCTGATGGCTTTGTGCGTATCAGCGATGCACAAGGGCGACTTGAAAAGTTTTCAGCGCAATGTAGTTGGTGTCGCGTTTTTCGGACTGATTTTTTTGACCTGCCAGGTGTTTGAGTTCAGTGAGTTTGTCTACGGAATCCCCGGGAAGTTTGAGGGCTTTACCCTGTCCTCGGGAACTTTTGGATCTACCTTTTTCGTGATGACCGGCACGCATGGCGTGCACGTAGCGATCGGTATTCTCTGGTTGCTGGCTCTGTTTTTTTACTCGTTCTCGGGGCGTATGACCCACGCAAGCGCGATGGATGTCGAGGTTTCTGGGCTTTACTGGCACTTCGTCGATATCGTCTGGATCGTTATCTTCACCGCCGTTTATCTCATCGAATTTATATAGACCATGGCTACCACAGCAAGCGAACTGACTTTGGCCCCAATGGACGTTCTCAAAAGTGAGAACGATAAGTATCACACGTTCATTAATCTGGGGATGATCCTGGCGGTCCTGACCGGGATCGAAATTGTCGTGATTTTCTTTCCGTGGAACGAGGCCCTTATCCTGTGGGGCCTGATTATTCTATCGGTAATCAAGTTTATCGCGGTGATCGCCTGGTTCATGCACCTGATTTATGACAAAGCGGTATTGACGGTCTTGTTTATGTCGGGGTTTGTCATTGCGACAGGGACTGTAATCGCACTGGTGGCTTTATTTAGCTACACGGGGGATGAATACGATATCGAGGCCATGAATGAAAGTGTCTTTGAAGTGCCGGTGGCCCCTCCTCTACCTGAGGGAGCGAAGGCGGGGCATCATTGATCGCTCCGAACTCCATTTATTTTAAGGCTCTGATGGAAAATCAGAGCCTTTTTTATTTCACTGATTCCTGTGCAGCTTCACTGGCATACTGAACCTTTCTTAATCATATCCATCCTAGGGGTAGCCTGGCTCTACACCTTGCTGATGGGACCCTTGCGCAGTCGTTTTTCGGGTGCGCCTGAGCGTATGCCATGGACGGCCTACAATTGTTTCCAAACCGGCCTGGCGCTGGCCTATATTTCTGTCGCCTCGCCCCTGGATCAGATCGGGGAACAGTTTCTGTTTTCGGCGCACATGGTGCAACACATGATTTTGGTCTATGTTTGCCCTCCATTAATGATTTATGGCCTACCGTGGTGGCTGGTAGACCCACTGTTTCGGGTTAAAGGCCTAGGGTTAGTCTTCAGGAAGCTTTTTCATCCCCTCGTTGGAGGTATGACCTTTAGTACGGTTTATACGGTCTGGCACATCCCGCTTCTCTATGAGATGGCTCTACAGGATAAAACCATACACATCATCGAGCATCTCACGATGTTTGGGACAGGATGGATGATGCTGTGGATGGTCTTTTCCCAGTCCAAAGAGATCCCTATCAGCAATCCAGGGGTGCGTATGATCGGAGTGTTCCTGCTTATGGTCGCTCAACTGCCAGTGTTTGCCTTTCTTACTCTTTCGGATGCGGTTCTGTATCCTACTTACGATTGGGCTCCACGGATCATTCCAGGGTTTGAAGCATTGCCAGACCAGATTCTCGGCGGCGTCATTATGAAGATCAGCAACATGGTCTTTTCGCTCTCAGTATTTGCCTACGCCTTCTTTACCTGGGCAAAACACGAGAGTTAATATTTGAAGCCTCGGGAACCGTGCTATTTGCTCTATGTCTTTTAACCTATTATGCCACCCAGATTTTGCCTTTGCACGTTGGCCTAAAGCATGCACTGTAACGCGATTGATTTATGGCTAGCGTATTGCCCAGCAAATTGACAACAGCCCGGACCGTGGTGGCCAAGGAGACCAATGCGGATCGCGAGGCTGCATTGGTGCGCCGTGTCCAAGAGGGTGATGTCCGGGCTTTCGATTCGCTGGTGCTAAATAATCGCGAGCGCTTATTCTCTATCGTTTACAATCTGACTTCCAATCGGGAGGATGCGGCAGATCTGACCCAGGAAGCGTTTATAAAGGCCTTTCGCTCTATCCACAATTTCAAGGGTAAATCTTCGTTTTACACGTGGCTTTATCGCATTGCCGTCAACACGGCTTACAGCTACCTCAAAAAGCACCGCTGGAAGCGTTTCTTCTCTCTTGAGAATATCAATGAAGAAGGGGCGGCGGCTGATATCATCGAGAAACTCACTGCTGCCAACAAAACCGAAAAGCCTGCCATGATGGCGGAGCTGCAGGAAAAATTGAACGAAGCGCTTCAATCTCTGTCTTTGAAACATCGCACTGTGATCACGCTTTTTGAAGTCGAGGGCCTGAGCCACCAGGAGATAGCCGAAATCGTCGGCTGCTCTGAGGGGACTGTCCGGTCACGTCTCCATTATGCCAAACAAGAACTTCAAGGGATTCTGAAAGATTATCTCGGATAAAGCGACTATGCCAGAACGCACTTCAGCTGAGACCAGCCAAGACCTGACATTGGAAGAGTTGCTCCGACTCAAAAAGCACGAGCAACCTGATCCTTCTTTTTGGGAGTCATTCGAGACCGAATTAAAAGCGCGGATGGTGCGGGAACTGGTTAAGAAACCCTGCCCCAGAGAGCGCCTATCAGCAGCTATTTCATTTTTCCTCACACGCTTATTGCCTGCATCGGGGGCTGTCGCTGCCCTGTTGCTTGCCCTGTTTCTTCAGTCGGGTTCAGGCTGGACCTCTGCCCTCTTGCTCGAATCTGCTTCGCCGACATTGGACGGGATACAGGCTGTTTCTCAAAATGAGCCTGGCGCGACTGAGTCTTCTTTTGCAAACCAAGGATCATCTATGGACACGGCAGCTCTCCTCGCTGCATCCGATTTCGCGGTCGATATAATTTCTAGCCCTCAGGCTGATCGAGAGGCTAGCTACAAAACCGATTTTCTCCCCGATGTTCTTGCTTCCCAAAATACGGAACGTGCTTCGTATACGGAGGATGTGATATCAGTTAATTTGGCTTCGATATCGCCCGCATCCTTCATTTTGGGAATGTAGCTTTAGAGACAAGCCCTCCCCCTGTGTTGTTGTGCAATTTTGTCGAATAAATGTCTGCGTAACACTCTTTCTCGTCTCCCTGACATTTGCATCCAAGCTTGCCGCAGAGACGGAGTTCCTAGCCCTGCAGAAGCGGGTCACAGATATCTACGAAAGGTATTCCGATGCTGTTGTGCGGGTAAAAGCCTACAGCAAGGTAGCTGATGCTGATGCAGGCGCCGAAGGCGTGAGGATTTCCGTCAAAATCGGCTCGGGCTTTTTTATCAGCAACGAGGGGCTCATCCTCGTAAATGCAAGCCGCGTCGCCGATGCTGAACGCGTAGTAATTGAACATCGAGGAACGGATTATCTGGCAAATATTGTAGGGATGGATGAACAGATAAACGTGGCTCTCCTCAAAGCTGAGTTTCTCCCGGATGAGTTTGAATTTATTCGTATGAACGACGCCACACAGCTCCCGTCCACAGGGACTCTGGCGGTGAGTATTTCCTGCCCCTTTACGTTCTCGCCTGCGCCCCGTCTGACCATGGTTGTCGGTCAGGATACAAAATTTCTCCAGAGACTTTTTCCTACGACATATTTACGCGTGGACCATCAATTGAGCAAAGGAGAAGGCGGTGGCCCGATCATCGACCTGCAAGGGCGTTTAATCGGGATGCTGATTGTCTCGATACAGGAGACGGTCGCCTCTTACGCACTCCCGGCACGCGCCATAAACAAAGTAAAGGATGACCTCTTGCTTGAGGGACGGGTCGTCTATGCCAGCGTGGGAGTCGAAGTCGAACAACACTCGCTGCGCGGCGGCGAATCAAGGGTCATTGTCAAAGCGGTAAATCCAGAGTCGCCCGCCGATCTTGCGGGGATTATCCCCGGAGATATCGTGCAGCGTGTCGGCGATTACTCTATAAATGATATCAGCGATTTCCCGAATGCCATGTTCTTCATCCGCGTCGGCGAGTTCGTCACCTTTGAGTTGGATCGTGACGGGACTGCGATGGAGATGAATATGCAGACTGTGGTACGTCCCAGTGATGAGCCGTTCATCGAGATCAAACCACTGACGCGACAAGAGGCAGAGTTGCTTGTCGAAGATGCATCAGGATCTGAAACTTCCGAAAAACCTGAGCAGCCTCAGGATGAACCTGGTATGCCAGAGCCAAAGCCGGAAGTAAAAGGTGATGAAGCGACTTCCACCACCACAATAGAAGAGATACCTGACGCGTTTTCAGTGGATAAGGACAAGCCAGGCCCCGTATTGGCGATCGAAGAATGAGTGTTGTTGCTTCCTGTTGAAAAAACCAATCCTCCAGACAATCAACAAGTTTTGTGAGTGTGATACATGAGAACTGAGGGTTTTCCAGACCGGCTCACGGAAAACAGGCTCAATACGCGAACAGAGCAGGCTTGAGGTTGATATTCGAAGGGATCATACGCCGGCACTTATACGACTGATGCCCTTTGTCAGGCTTAAGATCTGAATGGCCTGGTAAGGATTGAAAACGAGGAGATCCTGATCTCCAGAAATGATACACGTTTCTGACGCCGCGATGGCCTGTTCCAGAAACCTGTTGTCTTTTGGGTCCAAGCACACGGTGACAAAGTCTTTGATCCTAAACTATTCACCGACCTTGGGCGATCTATTGGATAATCCGAGTTCAATGCATCCGCATGATCGATTCAGCCAAAAACGCTCAAACGTTCCACTGCCTAGTAACTATGCACCGCATCGCCTTGACCCACGATGTCTCCAAAAGCGTCGAGGACATCATACTCTGCCGGAACCCAATGACGATGGTCCACCCATTCATAACCTCTTGTGTAAAATATGCGCAGGAACACGATCCCGTTTTCAGGAACGTCCACATAGTGGCCTTGTGACTCTTCTTTGTGGCCCACACCCTGCCTAATCCAGGCGCGATTGGGAGTATTTACACTGGGTTTGTAGAAACCATAGAGCCCTTTGCGGCTGCGGCTTTCAAATCGATATAATTCCTTCCCTTCGAAATTTGTGATAACATCCTCTGCACCATCTTGGTAGATAATAAGAGGATTATCGTAGCCGACTATCCTCTTATCCTGCGGGATTATTACCCGTCCAGATGCGCTCTCCTTGATTCCATAAACCCCAGAATTTCGACGTGCTATAGGTTCGACGTCAGGTGGCCGGGTGATGAGGCGCAGGGTGGATGCTGAGAAACCGAGCCTTTCCAAATAGTCTGTTCGCCGTGCTCGCTCGGCCTTAGCTTGAGACTCTTCGATAAACCATCCGTTCATTTCGAAATTGTAGCCTTGCACCTGGATATTCTCATCTTCGAGGCGCGCTTGAAGGCGTGTACTCAAGCGGTCTGTCGGTTGCACGCCATCGAACAGAGCCTCAACTGATGTGAAGTCTTCGGCGTATACTTCGGTCAGATAAGCCGTCTTTGCTGATTGAGACCAAGCCAAGGCGAATCCGAAATAGGTGCGCTCAGAAGCACCCAGAGTGGCTGTGAAAAGGATCGGCAACGCAGATAAAAGGAATAGTTGGACGCTGTTCATTCGCTGGATTCGTTCGCTTTCTTAGTTGCCTGCTCGATGCGTAACTTGATGTTGTGCAGAATGTTATCGGATATACCTTTGACTGTGAAAGGGTCCACCCGATCGAGCCATGATGCTTCCCAGATGGTGCTATCGTGGATATTGGGGATATTCAGATCTTTGAAAAACTGGTCGACCTCCGCGTTCTCAAACGTATCAGTGAGGGTGGTGAGCTTCTGGGTGCGGAATGGGAAAAACATTTTGCCTTCCCAGCGATCGACCGGCGTCGTTGCTACCTTCATATCATCTAACAGCTCATCGAGTTTTGATGGTGCCGGCGTGTAGACGTTGAAGATGACATCCATGTGTTGTCCACCTTTCACGATAGTGATGGGAAATTTCATGAAGCGGCGCATGTCATTACGACTCAGTTGTTCGCGAGTGGGTTGTTCCCAATAGACCTCTTCAATGACCAAAGGGCCGTATTCAGCTTTCAAATAAGGATAGCCGAAAAATGAGAACTGGGCTCGGCAGGTGATGCGCCCGGTTATGACAAGGCCACCCGTCGTAATGCTGAATTCGCGTGTATCACGAAAAGTTGGTATTAAGCTGCCTTGCTGGATCTCGCGAGTTTTGCCAATGATTCCCCCAAAGCGCTCTGTTACCGTATATTTGATTCTGTCTTCTAAGTAGCTTTTGCGTCTAGCTCGTTGAGCCTCGGCTTGCGGCCGCGAATCATACCAGCCGACAATTTCAGCATGATTCCAAGCCGTTTTACGCATGTCTGGCTCGTGGATCAAGGTGTCGCCCCATGACTGTAGTAAGCTTGCTCGTGTGCCCGCGTCGGCGTCCAGGGTCGCCGTGGGCACTACGGGAAGTGTGAAGATTTCGGATACCACGGCTTGTTGGTCTCGGTCTGACCATGCTAAGGCGAAGCCATATTGAAGTGTGTAGTCGGCACCCGCCGTAATCGGTTGGGCGATGGCGAAAGGCATGCTCAGGGCGCACATAGCTAGAGAAAGGACTCGGGGAATAAATCGCTTCATTGGCTTGAATCAAAATATCAGTAGCCCTCGCCGCCGCTGATGGATCGGCCGTTTTCATCCAATACCCGATAGACAACGGGGCAATTTCGGTCGTCAAAAGCCTCGTTTCCGGAATCCAATAGAATCATACGCACAAGGCAGCCGCGCTCGGGCACATAGACATAGCGGCGTTGTGTGCGCCCCACATCAGTAAACACATATAGTTCATCCAGATCACTGCCCGGCGTGATGGCAAAGGCGAATTCAGATTCAGCGACGGGTTCGCCTAGACGGTTCCAGGCGACTAAGCGGTTGTTCTTCCCATCTTTACCAGTAATTACAGGACCTAAGAATTGCCAGATCGTATACTCGGGCTGTATCACAATTCTGCCCGTAGATTGATTGCGCACACCCTGTTTACCGGACTCTCCGAAAACCTCAAAATCCTGGTCCAAGGCTAAAGGTCTTGCGGCTTGTCTCAGCCTGCAGGCTCACCTTGAGCTGAGCGAATCTCGAATTCCCTGCAGATCGCGCCACACGCTCCTCCCAACTTTCATGGATCCATACTGCATAGTCATAGGCCTCCCTGTCGCGAATCATGTAGGGCATGACGCGGTTCACATCCTTCAACAGTGTGATCATTTGAAGGGTGTCCTCGCGAAATTGGCCGCCCGCCTCTTTGTAGCGCGGAAGCACTTCAGAGAGACAGTGATCGATCAGCACGCGTTCGTTTCCATACTCAGCTGCCCAGAACCACGTATCATTAGAAAGGGGAACGTTTTCCAAAAGCCATGTTTGCCAGGTCTCCGATGGAATCAAATGCGCTTCAGAGGTGGGGCCTCCCCACTCAATAATGCTTTCCAGCGCGGCCTTTTCGGTGCCCGCTGCGTCCCAAGAGTCAAAGGACCCACGTAGATCATCATAACGCGCTCGTGCTTTCTCCCAAGACGCTAAGTCCATGACTGCCGCGCGCTCATACTGGAGTGCTAAAAAATCGATCCATTTGGCAAAGGAGGGGTCTTTAGCCGTCATCTCCGCCGTATCCCGCTGCAACGCCGAGGCCACTGTCTTAGGACCGGCCAGCCTATTGCGCCACCGCTCGAGCCCAGCCTCAATACGAGCATCGGCTGGAAGCAACGCCTGCGCAAACGCATCCGAAATCCCCAAAATCGGCCATAAAACCAACCCCATACAGCAAACTAAAGCCTTCACAAAATAGCTCTAAGAGAAATCGAGCGCTCAAGAAAGAAACTTTTCACTTCCAAAACTGGCACTCCCGCCGGGATTCGAACCCAGATTTTCGGCTCCGGAAACCGACGCTCTATCCATTGAACTACGGGAGCAATGTAGTGGAGGGGTGGATGAAAGGGGGATGGGTGCGTTGAGACAAGTCTCAAGATCACATGGGGTGGCGGAGGCAGGCGCAGGTGCCGCCGTCGGGCATAGGCTCGAGGGTGATGTCGCCACCTAGGCTGCGGGCGGAGTGACGGGCTACAGAGAGGCCCATGCCGCAGCCGACGTGGGTTTTTGTCGATACAAAGGGCTCAAAGAGGGTGTCTTCCACTGAGGCTTCGACGCCTGAGCCTTGGTCGATCACTTTTATCAGGCAAAATCTTTGGTCAGTTATGTCGACGACATCAAATTCGATTTGGACTGTCCGCGGTCCGCTGTGGCTGGAGGGATAGGCCTCGTAGGCATTGTGCATCAGCGCCACGAGGATGGTCTCAAAGATTTCGCTGTTCGCGTTGAGTGTGATCTCACTGAGGTTTTCCGCTATTACGAAATCGGCATTCAGTGGCATCTGTTTGTGATGTTCGGCAAAGCGTTCTGTCGCTTTTCTTATGAGCCGGTCGAGCTTGATGGGTGTCAGCTCAATGCGATCTATGTCGGAGAGGCTGGAGAGCTGACGCACGATATCGACGACGCGTCCGACGGCTTTGTCCATGAGGCCCACGCTGCGTTCGATGAGCTGGGGGTTTTGCAGACCGGTTTTCATTAGGTCGAGGTAGCCCACGACGACGCCGAGGAGGTTGTTTAAATTGTGAGCGATCCCTTGGGTGATAGCGCCTACAGCTGCTTTGCGTCGGGCCTCGGAAAGGCGGTTCTGTAGGTCGATATTCTCGCGAAAAATCTGCTGAAACCTGAGCTGAGTGTGGACGCGTGCGAGGGTTTCATCGAGGTCAATCGGTTTAGTGATGTAGTCGATGGCCCCAGCGTCCAAGCCTTCGATCTTACCTTCTTTAGTCGATTTTGCGGTGATGAAAATGACTGGGATTGATTCGGAGCGCGGATCCGATTTTAGGCGCTGGCAGGTCTCGATGCCGTCCATTTCGGGCATCATGACATCGAGGAGGATCAGGTCGGGAATCTCTTTTTTGACGAGATCCAGGCATTCATAGCCGGTACGCGCCACCATGACTTTGAAGTTATGTCGCTCGAGTTTGCGCTGAAGTAGGCGAATGTTTATAGGTTGATCGTCGACCACCATGATCTTTGAGCCCGCAAAGGGAGAAGGTTGCGCTTCGAGCGGGTTTCTAATCAGTGGCGTGGAGGCAGTGGGATCCATATGGAGTCAAACTAACAGCATAGAAGTCGGTTGTAGGCCGTTAATCGTGAGGAAGATGTTGTGGGGTTCATCCTTTCGCTTGGCGCGCGAGCATAGCTTCGAAGGTGTTTCTCATTAGGATAGAGACCGTCATGGGGCCGACCCCGCCGGGAACGGGGGTGATCTTTGAGGCGATCTGTGAGACCGATTCGAAATGCACGTCACCGGCGATCCTATATCCGCGTTTTTTCGAGGCGTCAGGGATGCGATTAACGCCGACGTCGATGACCACGGCGCCAGGCTTTACCATGTCCGCGGTAACGAATTCTGGCTTACCAATTGCGGCAACAAGGATGTCGGCTGAGCGGGTGAAATCGGCCAGATTTTGTGTGCGTGAATGGCAGGTGGTGACGGTGGCGTTGCCTGTGGGTGACTTTTGAATAAGGAGCTGGGCGACGGTCTTTCCTACAATGAGAGATCGTCCAAGGACTACCGCGTGTTTGCCGCTGGTTTCCACGCCTGAGCGTTTCAATAGTTCCATGATTCCCGACGGGGTGCAGGACACACGAGCGTTGGGATCTTCTTGTGCGATGAGACCCAGGTTTTGGGCATTGAAGCCGTCGACGTCTTTCTCCGGGGATACGAGGTTGAATATGTATTGCTCGTCAATGTGTGCACCCATGGGGCTCTGAACGAGAATGCCGTCCACTGAGTCGTCGGTATTGAGGCGCATGACGTGTTCAGCGAGTGCTTCTTGGGAAATGTCCTCAGGATATACTTCGAGCGAGGCGTTCATGCCTAGTTTTGCCGCGGTGAGTTCTTTTTTTCTCACGTAGGATACCGATGCTGGGTCTTCCCCGACTCGGACGAATACGACATGCGGTGGACGGCCGTCATGTGCTTCGATCCGGGCTTTTAGTTCATGAATAATATCTTGGGCGACTTGGTTTCCGTCGATGATTTCGGCAGGCATGGTATGGAGGTTGGAGCAGAATCAGTATACGATCTGGATGTGACGCACCTCGATGGTGCGGTGTTTAGAATAGCTGCTGTCGATGATTATTCCTTGTAGCGTAATCGAGCGGTCGTGATAGCGCGTTAAGGGTAGGGTGGTGACTAGGGCATCCAGGTTAAGCCAAGCGAGGCGTTTCTTGCCGTCTGGGCTGTAGAGGCCGGCGACTTCACGCGGTTTGCGTTTAAAAATTCCATCTTTCTCGAGCTTAAACACCCCACTGAATTGGGTGAAAATATCGCGTGGAGGTTTGATGCGTGGCGCTTCCGAGGTGCCGTCGCTGAGTGCTTGATCTGCTTCTGAGCCGAATACATCGAGGGTTTCCAGGGTCTCAGGATCAGAGTCTGGAAGGGGAGCAGTTACCGGCGCGGGTGCAAAGTCTCCTGGGGGGGCTGGGGCTTGTTGTGCGATGGGCGCGTTCAAGGCATTGAGGTTTTCCCGGTTTGCTGCGTCTTGAAGAAAATAGAGGGGAATGGCTTTCGAGAAGGTGATTCCAGCGAAGTCTGTATCCCCTCGATTTACTTCGTAGGTATCGTCCTCCTGAAGAATACCGAGGACGGGGCTTTCCTCTGTAGGAGAGCGATAGACGAGTGTTGCAGGTTCCACCTTGAGCTGCTTGGTGACATTGTCGGTCTTTACGTATCCGGTGTAGGTTCCAGGATATTCGACCCAACGCCAACCTTGAGCTGCTTGTTGTTCATCAAGGACGGGATAAATTTTAAAATTTTCGAGTTCTGCTATGGAAAGCGAGGTCACTGAGGGCTCGCTGAGGTCGGGCTGGTAGTAGAGCGGTACTTGCGCGAGGGTGCTACTCACTAGGCCGAGAAAAAGACTCGTATATAAGAAAAATCTATCGCTCATGACGATGATGGGATTGTGAGGTTCAACGGTGGTTTTCAAATGAATAATGAGTCGATTTCTTTGCTTTTAAGGAGCTTGCACTCACCGACAGGGATGCCGCGCATGATAAGTTTGCCGATTTGTATGCGCTGTAGGCGGTCAACATGATAGCCGAAGTCCGCGAAAAGACGGCGGATTTCGCGTTTTTTGCCGTGTGAGATATGGATCTCCAAGCGCTGACCTGACTTTACCTTACCACGCGAAACGATCACTTTTTCAAATTGGAGATGCTCGCCTTCAACCCGTCGGCCTTCGATCAGCTTGGGGATGAGCTGGATATCTAACGGCTTATGAATTTCCACGCGGTAGCGTTTTACGACTGTGAATGAGGGGTGCATGATGCGCTGGGCCATATCGCCATCATTGGTGAGGATAACCAAGCCTTCGGAATCCTTGTCCAGGCGTCCCGCGCAGAAAAGGCGTTGTTTCCGATAGGTCGGTGGCAATAGGTCAAAGACGGTCTGGCTATTGTGTGGATCGTCATTGGAGCAGATGAATCCCTTGGGCTTATTGAGCATGAGGGTGATTTTGCGCTCCATGTCGCCCATGGAGAGCATTTTACCTTTCACCGAGATACGATCGCGGCGAGGGTCTGCTTTTTGGCCGATTTCGGCTATTTTGCCATTCACGCGCACGAGGCCATCGGTGATCCATGTTTCCGCTTGCCGGCGTGAAGCCAGACCACGGTCTGCGATTATTTTTTGGATGCGGATAGCGGAATCGGTGTTTTCCATTTATTTAAGGGCCTGTCTCAATTGATCATTGAAAACCAAATCGGGGTGAGGCTACAACCCTGGGTTTTCCTTAACGAAAACGCATACAAATCGTGTCCGAATACTCAAAAGAAAATCCTTACCCTGCGCGCCTGACAGAAAATACCTTGCTCAACAAGGAGGGTTCGGCGAAAGAGACCTGTCATTTCGTCGTCGATCTCGGGGACAGTGGCCTCAGCTATTCCGCTGGGGATTCACTGGGGGTCTATCCAGAGAATGCACCCGATGCGGTAGAGGTGCTCATCAAGCAGCTTGGTTTTAATGGCGATGAGTCGGTCATACCTCCTAGGGGAGACACGGGGCTGCCGCTGCGTGAGGTGTTGGCTCGGCACTGCGCTTTGGCTCAGCCGACGAAGAAATTTATCATGACGCTCAAGGATAAGGTCGCTGGTGATGCCGCGCAGAGCGCACGTGTGGCGCATCTACTGGACCGCGCGAATTCCGATGAACTGAAGGCTTATCTCGCCGAGCGGGAGTTTGCCGATCTGCTCGAGGACTTTCCGGCGGCTACGTTTGAACCACAAGAGTTTGTTAATGAGCTGAAGCGCCTCACACCTCGACTCTACTCGATCGCATCGTCGCCGGCTAAATATCCCAATGAGATTCATCTCACGGTAGCGATTGTTCGCTATCAAACCAACGGACGCGATCGTATCGGTGTCGCATCGTCCTATTTGGCTGATCGCGTGGAGCTGAATGCGCCGACCATTCCAGTTTACGTGCAGAGTTCTCATTTTCGTCTGCCTGAAGATCCTACGGCAGATGTCATCATGGTCGGCCCTGGGACCGGTGTCGCACCATTCCGTGCATTCATTCAAGAACGTGTGGCTGCAGATGCATCGGGACGTAATTGGCTTTTCTTCGGCGATCAGAAACGTTCCTTTGACTACCTATATGAAGAGGAGATGGAAGCTTACGTGGAAGCGGGCAGTCTCGACCGCCTAGACCTCGCTTTCTCTCGTGACCAAGAGCAAAAGATTTACGTCCAAGACAGAATGCTAGAGGGTGGGGCTGAGCTTTGGGCATGGCTTGAAAGCGGCGCCTACTTCTATGTCTGTGGCGATGCGTCGCGTATGGCTAAAGACGTCGAACAAGCACTCCTAACCATTGCCTCCACCCATGGCGGACTTGATGAAGCGGGTGCGAAAGAATTCCTAAAGCAGCTTCGGAAGGACAAGCGCTACCAAAAGGACGTATACTAATCTAAGAGATTCATTTCAGAAAGCACCTTATGAGCGAAGCAACAGAACAAAAGATAGCCCTCGTCACTGGCGCGGGCCGCGGCATTGGCAAAGCGATTGCCCTCCAGTTGGCGCAAGACGGTTTCAAAGTAATTTGCGTCTCCAAGAGTGAAAGCTCCTGTGGGAGTGCGGCTGAGGAAATACAGGCGGCCGGCTTTGATGCGGTGGCCCTGGCAGTGAACGTTTCTGATTCTGTTGCCGTCGAAGCGGCCTCGGAGTCCCTCTTAAAAGAATATGGTACTGTCGATGTGCTGGTAAACAATGCCGGTATTACGCGTGACACATTGCTCTTTCGCATGAGCGATGATGATTGGGATTCCGTTTTACGCACGAATTTGTTCAGTTGCTTTTACTGGTGTAAGCACCTGACTCGTCCTATGACCCGCAAACGTTGGGGCCGCATCGTAAATATAGCGTCGGTAGTGGGACTTATGGGCAATGCTGGCCAGGCTAACTATGCTGCCGCAAAAGCCGGTATGATCGGCTTTACCAAATCGCTGGCTAAGGAGTTTGCGGCGCGCAAAGTCACCGCCAATGTCGTGGCTCCTGGTTTTATCGAAACAGATATGACTCAAGACCTCTCAGACGAGGTGAAGAGCAAGGCAACCGAGTTCATCCCTCTCAAGCGTTTCGGCGCGGTGGGAGATATCGCATCCATGGTTTCCTACCTGTGCTCCGAGCAAGCTTCCTTCATCACTGGCCAGACTTTTACCGTTGACGGCGGCATGGTCATGTGATCCCTCACTTAACCTCTCTTTTTAACCCTTTTTACTATGTCAGACAAAACTATCGAACAACGTGTTAAGGACATCATCGAAAGCCAGCTCAACGTGAACCCTGAGCAAATTACCTCGGAGGCTTCATTCTTGGATGATCTCGGCGCTGACTCTCTAGACACGGTTGAGTTGATCATGGCGTTTGAGGAAGAATTCGGTGACGAAATCCCTGAGTCGGATGCTGAGAAGCTCCAGACTGTCGGCGATGTGGTAAAATACATCACCGCGAAGCAGGGCTAAGCCTTGTTGGATGAGCACTCCTGACGCGAGCAGACGCGTAGTGGTGACCGGAATCGGGGTCATCAATGGACTCGGTCTGCACATAGATGAATTCTTTGGAAATCTTGTCGCTGGCAAGTCAGGCATTGGACGTATCACGCGTTTCGATCCCACTGACTACCCAAGCAAGGTGGGCGGCGAAGCGAATAATTTTGAGCCGACCGATTTTATTGATGCCAAAGAAGTCCGCCGCAATGACCGCTACACCCAATTTGCCATAGGTGCCTCACGCCGTGCCGTCGAGCATGGGACTCTCGACCTGACCCAAGTCGACAAAACTCGCTTTGGTGTCCTAGTGGGCTCCGGCATTGGCGGCATGGAGACGATCGAGGAGCAATCAGCTAAGCTATTTGATGGAGGCCCACGTAAGGTGTCGCCATTCATGATCCCATCCCTGATCGCCAATATGGCGTCTGGAGTGGTGGCGATTGATCTAGGAGCTCGGGGGCCCAACTTTTCTGTGGTAAGTGCCTGTGCTACGGGATCCCACGCCATCGGCGAGGCATTCCATATGATTCGCCGCAGTGACGCCGATGTTATGATCGCTGGCGGTAGTGAAGCTGCGATCACGCGTCTGGGCTACGCAGGATTTTGCAAAATGAAGGCGATGGGCACCTCGTTTAACGATGATCCCGAACGCGCGAGCCGACCCTTTGACACACAGCGTGATGGATTCATCATGGGTGAAGGTGCCGGTGTCCTTCTACTTGAATCGTTAGAGCACGCTCAGGCTCGCGGAGCAAAGATCATTTGCGAAGTGGGTGGTTATGCGGCGACCTGCGATGCGTTCCATATTACTTCGCCGGACACAGAAGGTAAGGGTTTGAGTAGCGCCGTAGATCGTGCGCTCAAGAGCGCCGACCTGAAGCCGGAGGATGTCGACTACATCAATGCCCATGGCACCTCGACGCCTTATAATGACAAGTTTGAGACCCTCGCGGTCAAAAATGTCTTCGGCGAACACGCCAAGAAGCTCATGATGAGCTCGACCAAGTCGATGACGGGCCACCTTTTGGGAGCTGCCGGAGGCATTGAAGCTGCGACGATTGCGAAGGTCATTGAGACCGGAAAAATTCCGCCAACGATCAACGTCGAAGACCAGGATCCCGAGTGCGATCTCGATGTGGTGGCTAACGAGTCGCGCGAAGCGAAAGTCGATGTGGCCATGAGCAACAATCTGGGCTTCGGTGGCCAGAATGCGTCTTTGGTGTTTAAGGCTTTCGCCTGAATTTAGTTTTTAACTTTGCTGCGGGATGGTGGTCTATTTGGATTGCGATGTTGATTTGAAGGCGCGCTTGGTTGATGGGTGGCCCCAGATTACCCCCAAACATTGGCACTTGGAAAATGGTTTTACTATAGTGGCGATGGATCGGGACGAAATAGTAGGCTTCATCAGTTGTTATCCCAAGGCGTTGAGGCCGCCGCTTGAAGATTCTGAGGAAGGATTTATTGATGCTATCGAAGTGACTCCTTCTCGCCGAAACCAAGGAATCGCGACTGAGCTCATCTGTCGTTCATCCGAGCGGCTCAAGGAGTCATATGATGTAATTCAGATCAGTGGGTGGTCTTCGGAAGACAAAATAGAAGCGATTCACTTGTGGAAGAAGCTTGGTTTTGGTCTATGTCCGACACAGACGATCTCAGGAATGACTGGAGAATCGATCAAAGGCTACAAGTTCGCGCGCTCTTTGCTCGCCTAATTTTTTTAGACTCTATTTAGCTAGGCTGCCATGTATCGAGTTTGCCTAGTTTCCGTTCTATCAATCATCTCTTGTTCGCTGCTATTTGGGCAGATCAGTCAGAGTGAGTATAGCGCGTTGCTCCCTGAGTTTACGTCGCTTCACGGCTCATCTTCGCTGCCGGTGGCGGGTATGACCTTTGACGATGTAGAATCGACCTTTGGTCCGCGATTTCAGCAGTCTACCAGTCAATATGATTTTCATCGCGGTATCGACGTCGATGGGACCGAGGGGGACGACATCCTTGCCGTAGCTGATGGGGTGTTCTGGGAGTATCGTGAATTTGATGCGGGAGGGCACACCGTCATCTTACGGCATGATTTCGACAGTACGGTGACGCTCAATGGACGGAGCTATGATCACTATTACACCTATTATATGCACCTTTATGACCCTGGCACTCTGACGGTGATCAATGGTTGGCAGGAGGAGAAAAACAACACGGGTCTGGGCGAAGTGATCACTGCGGGCCAGCACATCGGCGAGATGGGCAGTAGCGGGAGCTCAGGTGGGCTACCCTATGCCGACCACCTTCACATGGAGGTGCGCGTGGGGACGACAAATAGCCTAGCTTATCAGCTCGAAGACCTGAGCCGCACGCAACATGGTTTCGATCCACATCTGCACCCGATGCTGTTCTTTGAGCCGGAAACATTTGGTGGACCGGACTATAGCCCGACAGCGATGTCACGTGCTTTATGAAGTCAATGATGAGCAGCCGCTGCTCAACCGGATCGAGGTGGATATTGTTGATGTAGGTGGTGATTCCATTGAAGACAGCCATGTGCTCGACTTTAACCTGCGCATGGGCTTTGACGCATCGACTGTAGATGATCTTGATACGCAGGCGGTCCTTTTGCCGTATATCGACCCGATCTTATTTGGAGACAGTGCTTCGAGCTTTCAGACAAACATCGTCGTTCCAGAAGACTGGTTGGATGGCTATACAGACGGTGACTATCGCGTTGATCTGCGAGCCATCGATATCTGGGGCAATGAAACGAGCTTGAGTATCCACGCGGTGCCGGAGCCCGCGCATGTGGGGGCTATTTTGGCTTTGGTTGTTTTGTTTTGGTCAGCTCGCAGGCGGGATTGTCCAAATAGAGGTGGACGCCCTGTGTGTCGTTAAAGCGCCGCCAGCCACTCAAGCAGGTCACGGCCCCAGGGCAGGTTTGCACCGAGTCCGCTGCCATGTGTTGAGCCTGGGTAAGCATGGAGAGTTGAGGAGACCCCCGCTTCGGTCAGGGCGCGGTAGAGCTGGATGGAGTTTTCGATGGAAACTGCGGGGTCGAATTGCTCGTGGGCGATGAAGCATCGTGGAGTGTCGGCTGTAACTGCCTTCTCGATAGACACGCGCTCTGCTAATTCTTCATCTGGTTCTGGGCCGAGTAAGTTTTTGCGGCAAACGGCATTCATGTAATGAGACGCCAGCGCCATGCTTACCACCGAATAAATTATTGCGAAGAAATTCGGAGTGCAGGATACACTATCAAGATCGTCCCCAATGACTCCCTCGGGATGGGAGGCTTGAGTCGCTGTCATACCCGCTAGGTGCCCGCCGGCTGAAAAACCCATTACTCCGACTTGATCGGTTGCCAGCCCATCTTGATCGCCAGCCCACTTACGTAAGAGACGTAGAGCACGTTGAGCATCGAGAAGTGGTACGGGATATTCCTGGGGTGCATGTCGATACTCCAGGACCGCGGCGGCGATTCCGTGAACGGCAAGAAATTGAGCTGGGCGGTGGCCTTCTTTGGGTGTAGAAACCATGCTGTAACCCCCACCGGGCAAAACGAGCATACTCTGTCCGGTCCGATGCTCGGCGCTGGGGAGATACATGGTCATCCGAGGAAGGATGCCGTCTTCTACTGAATCGTAGGGCGTGTATCCTTTCGGCCAAACATCGCAGGGCTCTGGAAGGTTTATAGGAGGATCAGATCGCATGGGTTCGTTTTAGGTTAAAGGAGAATTTGTGAAAGGTAACAACATCTAGGTTTCAAAGAAGTCGCATGGATTTCCAGATAGAATTAGAACTTTGTCGCAGTCAGATATTCGAATTTGCCAGACGCTGCTTTGTGACGTGACGTGTCGGGAGAGTTTTTGAGTAGCGAAATACACTTTGATAATAACCCAATCTTTGACCACATCTACTTCGGAATGGAAGCTGTCTGAGCGCGCAATTTTGTATCCCTACACAGATGAAGAGCAGGCATTGAGGATGCGGAGTGAGGACTCTCCTTGGTTTTTGCCGTTAAGCGGCAACTGGAAGTTTGCCCTCTATCTCGAGGTGGAATCGGTCGATTTGTATCACGGTCTCATTGGGGTAGATAATGAACAGTATCTCTAGGATCTGAACGCTTATGCTCTTTGCTGGAAAGTATTAGTCAATGGTGCGACGATCCAGTCCGGGCAGTTTGTTGACTTGATCGCTGCCGCAGGCGAGTCTTTGGGCGCAGTATTTTCTGTAGCGACAGCACTTTCCGTATTGCGCAGATTCCGCAAATAAGTGCTCGGCAATTTTTATTATCTCTAGCCTCTTTGGGAAACCCGAAGGGGCTTTTTTTCCTAATTCCAATTAGCGATTAGCCATGCTGTCAGTGTGCCGGCGGACTTCGCCGCGATGGGGCCGTATTTGAGATAGTCGTCGCTGGGTTTAGATTGGGCCCGGTTGCTCCCAGAGCGGACGACTAAGTGAGGTACCTCAAACTGTTCGCAGACCAGAGAAAAGGTAGCCGACTCCATTTCCATGATATCGGTTTCTAGGGAACGGAGCTGCTCGATTTGGCTATCGGGTACACCGAAGAAGTCTCCAGAGGCAACTTTACCCGACGCGATAGTAACGGGGTAGGTTTTACCGTCCACGGTTACCTGGTGTGGCTCATAGGTCTCAACCAGAGCTAGAGCCTTAGCATGCATCATGGGTGTAATGACAAAATTGTTCGGTTTAAGCGGAGCTTTATTTTTGACGCCTGGTGGTTGTAAGCCTGCAATGAAGATGCCGTCATCGCTCAAGCTACCGTAGTCGTGGAGGAAGACATGGCTCGGGATAATGATGTCTGCTGTGCGGATATTGTTGGCGTTGATGCGTGCTCCCGTGCCTGTCATGAAGGCCATCGATGGCTTAAATTCATTCAAGAACATAGCCACCACCATTGCGGTGTAGCTCTTACCGACACCCGTCGCAGTTACGATCACGTCTTTGCCGGCCAAAGTGCCCCGTGTATATTGAATGCCTGAAAGCTCGCCCGATTTCGCGTCTTCCAGTTTTTCAATGACTGGAGGAATTTCTTGGGGAACAGCTCCAAAAACGATGATCGGTTGGCCGTGCGACAATAATTGAAGCACCAGAAACCCTATTAAAAGAAGTGAAATACGAAGCGTCTGCATGCGATGCCGTCAGCACTTGGTATTCCAAGGATTCGTTCGCTCACAGTTCGCACTATTATCATTGATCAACGATTTCTCGTGCGGCTAGGTAGATTCCTGCGTGACGACAAGAGCTCGCTCCTGGCAATGAAGGTGGAGCAAAATATTCGAGGGATCCCTGACAAGCCGGGGGTGACATTTGATCTTTGGCAGGCTGGAGCCAAAAAAAATCCTCAAGGAACTGATTCCTTGAGGATGAATTGTAGGACGCTTGTCCAGAAACTACTTGGCTGCGTTTTCGAGCAGCTTGTAGATCCGAGCGATCATGTCTTTGGGATCTTCGAGGAGGCCGGCAGCCATGCGGGCGTTATCGAAGATTTGGGCGACGATCACCTTAGCATCTTCGGCGCGGTCGATGTGGCAGGCGGCGAGATTTTTGATGAGCGGGTGGCGCGGGTTGATTTGCAGGGTGACGCCTTCTTCGGGTAAGTTGGCATCTTGCCCCATCTGCTGCATCATCTGGCGCATCTGCTGAGACATCATTTTGTCGTCAGAGAGGACCACAGCTGGACTGTCAACCAGGCGCTTGGAGACTTCGACTTCCTTCACTTGGTCGCCGAGGGCTTCTTTGATCCAAGCGGTCAAGTCTGTGGCCTGTTCTTCGGGGAGTGCTTCGCCGGTTTCGGCTTCGGGAGCGTCACCGAGCTCGAGGTCTTTTTGGTCACCTGCCACGAGCTTCTTCTCGTCGAATTGCCCCAGGTGCTGCATGACAAATTCGTCGATGGGTTCGTAGATATAAAGCACTTCCAGACCGCGTGCTTTGAAGGCTTCAAGGTATGGACCGGCTTCGATGGCTTCGCGATTTTTGCCGTTGAGGAAATAGATTTCCTTTTGCTCGTCTTTGGCGCGATCGAGATAGGCCTGAAGGCTGGTGAGCTTTCCCTTTTCGGTCGCTGAAGATTCGTAACGGAGCAGTTTGCCCAAGCCTTCGCGGTGGGTGAAATCAGTGGCGATACCTTCCTTCAAATACACGCCGAAGGTATTCCAGAATTTAAAATACTCTTCTTCCTTCTTTTTCGCCATGTCGCCGAGGTGCTTGAGATAGCGTTTTGTGAGCACCTGGTTGAGCTTGGCGATGAGCGAGCTGTCTTGCATGGACTCGCGTGAAATGTTTAAAGGAATGTCCGAGCTGTCGACGACGCCCTTTAGGAAGCGCAGCCATTCGGGCAGGAGGCCGTTGGGTTTGCTGTCGATTAGGACTTTGCGGCAGTAGAGGGATACCCCGGGCTCGGTGCGGCCGAAGCCGAGTTTTTCAGGATTCTCTGAGGGGCAGAAGAGGAGGGAGTTGATGGCCAGGGGGGCATCTGCGTTAAAATGTAGCCAATGCGATGGCTCGTCCCAGGCATTGGCCTGAAATTTATAAAACTCTTTGTATTCGTCTTCGGTGACTTCGCTTTTGCTGCGTAGCCAAATGGCTTGCACGGTGTTAATCTTTTCGTCGCCGAGGGAAATTGGAAACTGAACGAACGCGCTGTAGCGTTTGATGATCTCCTTGAGCTTCCAGTCCTTGGCGAACTCTTTGTAATCATCCTTGAGGTGAACGATGATTTTTGTGCCGCGGTCGAGAGAGTCTTCAGTGGCTTCGATGGTGTAATTGCCGGCACCTTCGCTGGTCCAAACTAGGTTGTCGCCTTCTTCGCGCCAAGAGCGTGTGAACACTTCGACTTTATTGGCCACCATGAAGGCGGAGTAAAAACCGACTCCGAATTGTCCGATGACGTTCTCGTTTTTTGATCCACCTTCTTGAAGCGCCTTGAGGAAGGCTTTCGAGCCCGAATGGGCAATGGTGCCTAGGTTCTCAATGAGTTCATCACGAGTCATACCGATACCGCGGTCGATAAAGGTGATGGTGGCTGGGTCCTCCTCAAAGGAAACGGAGATTTCAAGATCTTTTCCCGATTGAAATACGGGGTCCTCGCCGAGCTCCAGATGGCGTAGTTTTTCCGTGGCATCCGATGCATTAGAAATCAGCTCCCGAACAAAGATCTCTTTGTCAGTGTAGAGCGAGTTGATAACGATATCAAGGACCTGCTGAACTTCAGCTTGGAAGGAGAATGTTTCCGGTGTAGCAGTAGACATAATTATAGGGTTTTGAGTAATGAAAGGTATGGGATAAAATCAATACGTTGGTGCTTTTCAAGCGTTCTGTGCGTGATAGCCACCCAAGGGATATATGAAGGGGCGAAGTGATGATTTGTAGGGCGATCGTAAGAGCGATTGCCGTAGGGTGGGTCAAAGCTCAACTCAAGCAATGGCTGTCGCCATCACTCTCCACGTGAGATTTGAGTTAAACTCAGATTATGCAATGGGTCCGGTCGCATTCCTAACCGGGAGTATCGTTTCTTAATTGCTCTCGAGAACCATCAGCGAGAGCGGCTTGAGGAGCGCATGAGCGCTTCCTGGATACTATTGGCATGGGTGTGAGAATCCAAGGAGCCGTTCGTTCCAGATGGATGCGTCCACTCCTTGATTTCTGCATTAGACTTCTTGTTTTTGAGCTCAAGGGGTAGGCTAAGGCGAAAAGTCGATCCGGTATTCTGGCCATCGCTAAATGCTTCGAGCTTTCCCTGCATTTCCGAAGCCATGTTGATGGCAGTGTGTAGGCCAAATCCATGACCGTCTTCACGTGTGGTGAAGCCATGGAAAAAGATTTTGCGAATATGTTCTGGGTTGATGCCAATGCCATTGTCCTTAACCTCGATAGCTATCGTTTGGGGATTGAGTAGATAGCCTCGAATATCGATGCGGCTGGGGATGCTCGAACGTTGGTTGCAGGCCCATTGAGCATTTTGGATGAGGTTTAGAACGATCTGTTGAACTTTAGGCCGCTCAGCTTGGATATCAGGACAGTCACGGGTATTGAGCGTCACCTCGATATGATCGTCCTTAAGATCGTGTTCGTTGAGCTTGAGCATTTGGTCTACCGCTTCCCCTAAATCGAAACTCTCTATGACTCCCGCCACTTTAGCATAATCCTGCTGCGCAGAGACAATTTCTTTTAGATGATCCACTTTCTTGGTCATCTCGATGATGAATGCGTTCGATTCATCCGTATGAGACTGGGCGTTTTGAGATAGGCGTTTTAGGTATTCAGGGATCTTTTTGCCCTTGGGGTTGGCGGTCAGGAAAGCAGGTTCATCGGTGTGATCTTCTATGAGTTTCGATAGCTTTTCGAGGCCACGAGCTTGATCTTCGCGCCCAGTGCGGGTTTTGATCATCTCGAGGCTCACATTGAGGCTGTTTAAAACATTGCCGACGTTATGAAGGATGCCCGTAGCGATTTCTGCCATGCCTGCTTGCCTGGATGATGTCATCAGCGCAGTGTGCGATTCTTTCAGGCGATCTTCAGCCTGCTTACGTTCGTCTACCTGTTTCTTCAGGCTCTCGTTAGCAAAGACGAGCTCTTGTGTTCGGAGTTTGACGCGTTTTTCCAGATCTTCGTTGATATCGATGAGATCGATTTGCGCTTGTTGTCGGGCATCGACCTCCATTTTTAGAATTTTATTGGCATGGTGAGCGGCCCAGGCGCGCTGCATCAGGAGGACCATCAAGACCAAGAAGAGAGCTCCGATACCGTAGACAGTCGGTGTGAACCATCGGGAATCTTGCAGCGGATTCGGGGAGATTTCGAATGGATGACGTATCTCGATCGGATTCGCAATGAAGTCTTGGTTCCTCGTCCGTATCTGGATCTCGTAATCCCCCTTATCTAGGGGACCGAGTTCGACGCGGCCGTCGCCCATAGATTGATAGGGGCTCCAAGTTCCGCCGTCGAGGCGCCAAGAAAATTGAATGGAGACCTCTTGCTGAGTCCGGAGGTTCTCTCGGTTAGCCTGGATTTGGGCGATAACGTTACGTTTTTCTCCTACCAGTTCGGTCAAGATGTTCACCTCAGCTTTAGGAATGAAGTCTTGGGCTGTGTAGGCGACAGCTGATGCTTTGAGTGAGGACTTAATATATGCATTGAAGAATAGTTCGTTACCACTACCGGGTTGAATAGAATCTCGGACGATTCTCAAGGGGTGCATGTCAATAGGATTGATTATGGCTCCGTCTTCCAGGAAAGAGCGACCGATCCATTCTCGATTGCGCGAGAGCCAAACGAGTCTGCCCTGGTTATCAACCGCTTTTGGCATCCAGTTTTCGTGATCAATATCAATGAGTTGTTCACCCTCCGCATTACTGATCCAAAGCCGAAATTCACCTCCGTTATCTTGGATGGGAATCAGCACTTGGGCGTCGTTTGCAAACAAGGGGCTGCTGGTGATTCTGAGTTCATCGGAGAAAAAAGGGTCATGTATGTGCCGAAGATTCTTATCGAAAACAAAAAAGCTGTCTCCAGTCCACAGGTGAGCTTGGTTTTGATTGATGGAGAATCGTACCTGATTCTCCGGGCTGAACACGCTCGTTTCTGCGATTTTTTGCTGAAATGCCTCTTTGAGTATGGGGTCCCACCGCAGGACGTGGATGGCTGAATCGAAAAGGGAAATGATCCAGTAGTAGTCCTCTGCGTAAGCGACGAAGAGGAGGTCGTGCTTTCGGTGTAAGGGTATGTGGACAGCGTCTTTGGATCGGGCGATATTGCGCACTTGCACACGTTCATCTGACCGTTGATAGGCGACTGGAGAGCCACCATCATAGACTCTCCAGGTTTCGTCTATCCCGTGCACCTCAGGGCGTATCGTTTTTTCAGAATGTGAGAGGGGAATAAGGCGCTGATCTGTGTCGATCGCCCAGGGTTTACTATACTTTGTAGAGATGAGAGCTCCTTTGATAATGCGTCCCTGACTGGACCTTAGGTGATCTTCATAGTCCAACCAAGCCTCTCCTGTTTTGTCGATAGCCACAAGATGGCTGTCGCCTATCAGGCTTGTGTTGAGTTGCCCCTCTGCGAGAACCGAGGATAAGGTGATCCTTCCGTATATCCAGTAAGCACCCTGGCTATCTTGCGACACCCCACTGAGACCCCTCGCCCTACTCGGCATATAGGGGCTAACCGGGTAAATACGTCTATCGCGCACTCTGTATACTCGATGCCCATTTTGATCTAAACCTGAAAGAATTAGGTCGCCATTTATACCCCTTCCGATTGCGGCTATTTTCAAAGTGGATAGGTCGACTTTTTGCAGGTCTTTCTGTCGCCTATGGCCTATATGCGTATGGAGTTCTACCGTGCCGATAGGACCTATGCTCAAAACGCAGTCTCCCATGTCACGGGAGCGTAGAAAGCTAACAGTGTGATTGTCTGGCGCTTCGAAGACTTTTTCTGGATATACCTCATCGTCCCGGCTCTGGGTTCTGTAGACTGAATTGTTGTCAGCGACCAAAAATCCAACGCCTCGATCAGTTTCGACTGCACGTGGACGAAAGTTAGGGTGCGGGAGACGTATCTCATTCACTCCGTGACCTCGGATTTGATAGAGGGCAAACTTGTCCGGATCATTTTCGGTGACGATGAATACTTGATTCTGGTAAGCCTTAATGACGTCTACGACTTCTCCCTTTAGACCCTGTTGTTCAAGCCCCGCAGGCGGTTCGAATTGATCTCCATTGAGGGCAAGGATTTTTCCATTCGAGACCACCCAAGGAGTCCCATCTTCAAGAACAACGAGCCGGTCTAGTGTATTCAGTTTGAGGCCATGATCCTCATCAAAAACCCGGATTCTGGCAGAAGTAATCTGGGCTACTTCATCGTCCGCCAAGCGGACCCAGATTGATCCATCGAGGCCGTAGTCCAGGTCGAGGTATGTGCCACTTTTTAGCTGTTCACTACGCGTGAGGTCAGCGATTCTATTGTTATCGAAAAAATAGCTGATTTCGGAGGGATCGGCCTCTGAAGGTGACTCCGCCATCGCGGGAAGCAGACCGATGAGGCCAGCCAGAGTTGCGATCGTTTGAAGCAGATGCTGGCGTGTAAATATACTGACTGGAGGAGTCACAGACTGACTACTTTAGAATGAGTTCGACAAAACATTCTCAGTAGTCGGTTGGCCCCTTGGTAAATTGAATTAAAGGCTTTAGGATCCCGTTTCTAGGAAACAGCGCTAGCCGATACCATTTAACGTTTTCAGTTGATCATTATCATAGATCTTGCGGCGCCAGCGCTTGTTCTTGGATGACATGTCGATCTGATACAGGCTTTTGGATGCATCGATAGCACAGGTGCCGAGAATTTCGCACAGCTTCAGTGCGAGCCATTTCTCGATTTTTAGCACCACGAGTTTCTTTCTCAAGCGGCCTTGGACGTCACGATTTAAAATGGTCGGTATCGAGTTGAGTGTCAGGATCTCGTCGACCGCAGTGTGGGCCAATTTCACGCGGCCTTCCTCACTGGCATAAAAATGAGTGAGTGCGAACACGGTTTTACCAGGACTCACTTGTTTGAGAAATTGGCAGGCTTTGACGACGGTCGAGCCGGTGCGTACCATATCGTCAAAGAGGACGATATCGTGCCCCTCGATGCTTTCGAAATCCGCCTCGCTCTCGGGATGGATTTTGATGTCTACCTTGCGCTCTCCTGATCGTTCTTTGTCGAGCATAATAAACTTGGCCCGAGGAAGGTTGAGGCGTCGGTAGACTTCCTTCACAAAGTCACGCGCGCCCTTATCCGGGGCACAAAGGACTAGGCCTTCTCCCTCATTGCCGTATTGAAGGATATCCGAATTTTTTAGGTAGTCGACATAGATATCGTAGGGGATGAGGTTGTGGAAACGTCCCTCAAAAACCTGAGAAAACATGATCTGTACTGACTGAGAGTGGTTATGCACAGTGACGACACGGTCGACCCCAGCCAGTTTTAGCATCTCGGCGTAGAGTTTTGCTGTGAAGGGCTGACCGTCAAATTTCTTCAAGTCCTCGACCTCGCGCTCTAAAGAAGGGTCTCCGAGATAGGGGCGCGGTCCGCGATCCTGGGCGCTGTAATAGAGATCTGGCTCAACCAGTGTGACCTCGGCGGCGCCATTTTCCTTGGCGGCCCGGGCAATCATGAGCGTCCGCATGGTCATGCTTTGGCGGCTCATTACCAGGTTACTCGCGCTCACGATAATGACGCTCTTCCCCTCAAGCTTATTACCTATGTGCTCAAAGTCGTGCTCGTCTGAGATGAAACGGGGGCAGAACTCAGTATTGGCAAACATCTTCATGCTGATGATGTCTGCGACGTCCTCTTGTTGCCCCATTGCGAAGGCGACATCGATGGCAAATGGGTCATCCGAGAGGTTGCCCACGACAATGTATTTGGGATCAATTTGGCTCACAGCTTCTTACTTAGGGTAGAAGAGTAGTCGGCGAAACGTTGCGAAGAGGCAATACCTGAAGGGCAAAGTGTGCGTGACAGGCCCAAAAAAAGCGACCGGTAGAAACGGGTCGCTTTAAATCTTTGCGGGATAGAATCCCTTATTTCTGTGCTAGAGCTTCAGTGCGCCAAGTCTGCCAAGCCACGTCGGGGTCTTGGTAAATCTCCTGAACGCCCTGAGCAGTGATGATCTTGGCGTCTTTGTTTAGGATAAATAACGCGGGGATCCCGCTCACCTGAAGACCGCCTGAGAGCCGGTTGCTGTCTTCACCGTTTAGCTCAATGGTGAGCCAGCTCATGCCATCTTCTTTGAAATATTTGTCTTTCTGTTTTTGATCGCGGTCGGCGCTGATGAAGACGATCTCCATCTCGTCTTTGTGCTCCTCATAGAATTTCACCAGCTTGGGGGTGAACATACGGCATGGGGGACACCAGTGAGCTGAAAAGTAGAAACCGACGACCTTGTTTTCCAGACGAGCCATATCAACTGGCTCACCTTTTATGTTGGTTACCCCGTTAGGGAACCAGAAATTCCAGTCAATTTCTGGAGTCTCCTGTTGAGCATTACTGGACGGAAGCCAGGCTAGGAGGCAGATGGCCAGGATCGTTTTAATGATTTGAGCGTGTTTCATGTAGGTTGGGAGAAAGGTTTCGGTTTCGTATTCCGAAAAGGCTTAAGTCTTTTGAATTTCTATAGTTTCGCCGGGAGCTGGATCGATAATGGTTGAGTCGACCAAATGCTGTTTAAAGTGAGCCGAAAACCAATCCCGCGCACCCGCCTCACCATGGGTGAGGATAACTGTGCTCGGTGCAACCTCAGTGACGTAATTTGCGATCTCTAAACGTTCAGCGTGCCCACTAAGGTCAAACTTTTGAATTTCAGCCCGAATGGGGCACTCGTATTCAAGGGGTTCGAAGAAGAAAGGTTTTTCTGGCTCCTCAGCATGCTGTCGCTGTAGTTGCCCACCGGCGGTATCTGGATCGCAGTAACCGATGAAGAAAATACTGTTTTGTGGTTTGTCCAAGATTCCAGATGCGGCCCGCCATGAAGGTGTATTCTCGACTAACATGCCGCTACTTAGAAGCAGGAGCGACGGTTGACCAGGTTGTTTGCCACGGCACCATTTCCAATCAGGAGTTCGGACTTTGAGGCGCTTTAGTACCTTTCGGGAAAAGACTAGGTTGCCTATACGTTTTGAAATCTGGTCGAAATAATTGACCAAATCCATCCCTAGGCCTGTGGCATAGATTGGGATGTCTGTCAGCCATGGTTCGTCTTTTCGAGCGTCCAGCTGAGTCATCACTTCTTGCATTCTTCCCAATGCGAACGTCGGTATGAGCACGGTCCCTCCGCGCTCAAAAGTCTTACGCGTTTCAGCAAATAAGCGCTCCCATTCCTCGGTGCGATCTGCGCTGGCGGTTGCTTCGTTCATGCCCCGCGTGGTCTCGGTGATGATGACGTCTACCGGGTCTACTGGAAATTCTGCTCCACCCAGAATTAAGAGATCGCGGAACAAACAATCGCCCGTGGTGAAAACAGATTCGCCGTTGCAAGTGATACGCATACCTGCCGCTCCCGCGACGTGTCCTGCGGGGTAAAGTGTTATTTCGAGATCTGTTCCTCGATCATCGAAGATATAGGTGCGGTGAAAGGCCAAGGGCTCCATCCTATCTTCGAGGGCTTCGACTTCGGGGAAGCTATAGAAAGGATATTCTGGAATATCCTGCTCCTCTTTTTGTCGCTTCATCACATTGATTGAATTTCGAAGCATGCGCGGGCCCAGGAGGCAATTTGCGCGGCTAGACAGGATACGTGCTCGCGGAAAGTGACGCGCCGCCACTGGGATAGAACCGACATGATCGAGGTGGCAGTGGGTCAGGAGGATGAAATCGACGTCCCGATCTCGAATTTTTTCCAAGTCAGGTAGCGCGGCGTTTCCGGAAAACTTTGGATGGATTCCTGAGTCGATGAGGAGGGTGTAGGGACCGATCTCGATAAGCGATGCATTTGCACCGATACCTCCTTGCCCATTCAAATCCGTAAACCGCATAAAAAGCTCGAAGCTGACTTGCCGATGAGCCAAGTCAAGCGAGAGGCACAGCTGGCTAAATGCCAGGGTCTAACCAGATTTCTAGAAAACTGATTGGGGGCTCAGATTAGAAGCTTAGAGTGATGGTGACAGCCATTGCTTGATTTGAGCTTTGATCCGCACGAGGGCAATCGCTCTCGCGATCACCCTACAAAACGTCAATGTGCCCCACAATTCAGGTCACGCCCTAGATGCCTAATTCCATCTGCCGATCTGGCTCGGGCACTTCCATCCAAAAGGGAGGGATACGCGCGAAGATGGGCTGGAGCTCGATACTGAGCCCTAGGTAAGATCCGCTGACGTAGGTGGAGCGTTCTGCGAAATGGTAACTATTATAGCTGTAAGTCCCTCCCTGGGGAATCGTGGGATTTTCGCCCATAATAGTGGGACAATCGAGGATCTCACGCGTCCCATCGTGGTAGCCCAAAATCCAGCGCCGCCGATCTAGCGTGACTGTTTGGTTGGACAAATTTTTGATGCTGATGAAATAGATAAATGCGTGCGGACGCTCCGGCTCTGGAGAGATGTCTGGGTCGTAATGGTAGACAACAGAGTCTACGGAGACCTTCAGGCCTTCGAGTTCAATGGGTCGTTCTGATAGGGCATTCATCAGCGTAGACACTTCTACCAGAACGAGTTAGCTCAGTTTTACCAGAAAAAAGAGAGCATTTTGGTTATAACGACGAGCCCACGGCGAGTTCGATCTGAAATCTGGCAGCGATATATCCTCCTAAATCGATACTTTTCACCTGAGTAAAACCAAAGTCACGATAGAACGCCGTCAGTCGCGGTCGGCTCGCGTCGCAATCTAGCCTGAGATACTTTTTTCCGCACCCAAGCGCGATTTTTTGAGCACATTTCAAGAGATCATAAGATACGCCAGTTTTGGCGAACTTTCTCCTTACCGCGAGTTTGTGTAGAAACAACGCGTCACCGTCTTTGAATCCCGGCCAGAACAATTCATCGATGCTTTCTAGACTGAACACCCCCGCTGGATCCTTGCAGCGGAAACCGATATGATAGATTCCCGATCTTACTTTTTGCCGTAAACGAGTCGGCGTAAGATCTTCCTCTTTCCAGCGGGGTGCCCCGCTTTCTCTTTGCCATTGAGCCGCTTCTGTTAGGATAGACGAAACGACATCGAGATTCTCCTCACGAGCTATTTGGCATTCGAAATTCATGCCCTTAGAGGTCGGCGTTTCCGCTACAAACGACAATTACTGATCTGAGTCTCTAGAATCGCCTTAGCGTCGATCGCTTCAAGCTCGTCCATCACAGAGTTGAGTTCTTTGCGTTTTACCATCACGCGGATGGCAGCCCAGTCATCGCGTTCGAGGCGATTTACGGTGGGCGAATTGAAGCCTGGAGTGATCTCGAAGGCTTTCTCGAGATTCTCTCGAGGCACATTATATTCAAGGAGAGACCAGCTGCGTGCGATTACCACGCCTTCGAGCCGACGTGTGATGCGGTCTGCCATCTCTGGGAGGCGAACGTTGCTGTTTTGAACCAGCATGGTCTCGTAAGAGCCAATGTCCTCCAAGACACGTAACTTATTGGCGACGAGGGTACTGCCGGTTTCAACTAGGTCCACGATGGCATCGGCTACACCGAGGGAAATCATGATTTCTACCGATCCCGACAAAGGTACCAGATGCACTTCAGACCCGAGGCCATTGAAGTAGTTTTGGGTAACGTTTGTGAAGCTCGTGGCGATCCGTGCGTTGCCGAGGTCTTTAGCCGATTGCGCAGGCGAATCGTGCGGTACACAGACACTCAGGCGACATTTACCCATACCCAGAGCCAGGCGCGTCGTCAGGTCTACCCCGGCTTCCTCAATGCAGTCGCCACCGGTGATCCCCATATCCAGCGCACTCTCCGCACAGAGAACTGGGATATCATCCGTGCGCAGGAAAATGATCTCAATAGGCAGGCCGCTTACCTTAGCAAATAAGCTGCGGTCCTGGCGGCGGAATTTTAGGCCGGCTTGTTTGAGCAGCCCTGAGGCGTCTTCGGCGAGGCGCCCTTTGGTGGGGAGTCCAATGCGGAGATGGGTGTCCATAAAATTATTTCTGACTTCTTGATGCTTTCTCTTCCAGACCCGAAATGCCAAAGCGTCCTGCAAGCTTCGCTTCGACAGCGCTCAGCGGCACTTCTGTGTGGGCCAATAATACAAAGAGGTGATAGATGACATCCGCGGCTTCATGCGCCACATGATCAGCACGCGTTTCAACAGCTTCAGCTGCCGCTTCGACCACCTCTCCGGCTTCTTCCGTTATTTTTGCACCGATTTCATCCAGCCCTTTCCTGAGTAAGCTTGTAGTATAGGATTTTTCGGTTGGATGGGCCTTGCGGTCGTCAATGACACCCATCAAAGCCTGGAAAATGTTATCTGCGGACGATACCATGTCATCAGTGTACCACAGCCCAAGTTAGGGTAAGTCAAGATTGTGGCGGGAAATTTAACATAGCGTTCGATTTGGTAGGTTCATTGACCCGAGTCCAAAACCTGCTTTGTTGCGCCTGTATGGCTGATAAAAAACCAAGTCCGATTCGACGTGTTTCGATCTACCTCTTTCGCTACAAAGGCTCTTTTGCGCTTACATTGGCGCTCGCTATCGGCATGACGATGCTGGGAATTTTTGTCCCCCAAGTCATCAGCCAAGTCATGGATCGTATTATGAGCGGGGAGGGGACACGGGCGATTTTGATCGGAGTTTTGACGATGCTTGCCTGCTACGGTGCGCGCGAACTCCTCAACTGTCTGCGCATCCGGGTGAATAATACACTGGAGCAGAAAGTCCTCCTCGACATCCGCCGCCAGTTGCACGGCAAACTCCTCGATTTGCCGATTTCTTTTTATGACAAACGTAAGTCAGGCGACGTAGCCTCTACCGTAATCGACGACGTCAATAACCTCGAACGGGCCCTTCTTGACGGCACCGAACAAGGAGTGACGGCCATCCTAATGGTGCTGGGAATCAGTGTCATGATTTTTACGCAGCAGCCCTTGCTCGCCATCTTCGTGTTTATCCCTGTCCCGGCTCTCTTTATCATGAGTTACATCCATGCGAAGGCGTCGCGTAAGATATGGCGCAAGGTGCGGGACTCAGCAGGGCAACTTAACTCCTTGATCGTCGAAGACATTCAGGCCAACCGGCTCATACAGTCTTTTGGCTTAAAGCAGCGCGAGACCGATCGTTTCAACGACCGGGCAGAAACGCTCCGCAACGATACATTGCGCGGCATGTATCGCTGGTCGATCTTTGGCCCTTCGGTGTCTTGGATTTCTAGTCTCGGTTATGTCGGAGTCGTTGGCTACGGTTCTTACCTACTGGTGACCGAGGCGCCCGGGTTTACGATTGGTGAGTTCACTGCCTTCATTCTTTATTGCGGTATGATCGTCGAGCCCATCCGCTCGCTCAGCCAACTGACTCAGCTTTTTTCAACTGGCAATGCTTCGGGGGACCGCGTCTTCGATCTCATTGACCACGATCTAGAGATTATCAATGCCGAGCGGCCGCAGCCTTTCCCAGCGGGACTCGCTGATATCCAATTTAATAACGTTAAATTCGCTTATTCCGACCGCGCCGTCGTTCTTCCGGAAATGGGGCTCAATGTGCCTGCCGGTAAGGTGACTGCGCTTGTGGGGCACACCGGTGCGGGCAAGTCAACCATCGCGAACCTTGTGCTGCGCTATTACGATTGTTCTGAAGGGTGCGTCACCATCAATGGAGTCGACGTCCGCGAAATAGATTTAAACCAGCTCCGGGCACACATCGGTGTAGTTTCCCAAGATCCGTTTCTCTTTGATGCATCCGTCCGAGAAAACATGATGCTCGCCGCGCCGGATGCCACGGAAGCAGCGATCGTCGATGCCCTCAAATCCGCTTGTGCTTGGGACTTTGTGAGCCGTCTCCCCGACGGTTTGGATACACTGATTGGAGAGCGGGGCATCCGCTTGAGCCAAGGGGAAAAACAGCGACTGACAATCGCCCGTGTCATGCTGAAAAACCCTTCGGTAATCATCTTAGACGAGGCGACCTCGTCGGTCGACACCATCACCGAACGCCAGATCCAAGAAGCGCTCGACAACCTCATGACAGACCGCACGGTGATCGTCATCGCACACCGCCTGTCCACCGTCTGCCGAGCCGATCAGATCGTCGTCCTCGAACGCGGCGAAATCATCGAACGCGGCACTCATGAAGGCCTCATCGCCCAAAACGGTCACTACGCCCAACTCTGGTCCCATCAGCAGGATATGATACCGGAGGAGGTCTGATGGGATTGATCCGCGAATACACGCGAATGAACGCTAATTTTCAGTGATCGATACTCTCCAGAGACTCTTGCAACGCATCCGTTTTTTTCTAGGTGAGCCTGTCTACCTTGAAAATCCGAAATGCGCATTTGGTTTTTCAAGGTTAATTGAATGTTTCAGTGGCTAGCAATGCGCGGCTTAGCGTGGAAAATCGCTATCTGAAAACTGTTGATGAAGCGTTCATTCGCGGATGTTCAAAAGTGCTTTGCGCTTCGACTGTTTTTCTTCAAGTTCACGTAATGGATCAAAAATCCCTGATCGATACAGTTGAGTGGAAACGCTTGCAGGCAGATGCCGCGCGGGAGAAAAACTGGAAGCGTTGGGGTCCTTATTTGGCAGAGCGACAATGGGCCACGGTGCGGGAGGATTACTCCGCAGACGGGGATGCCTGGGCTGCTTTCCCCTACGAACACTCAATCAGTCGAGCCTATCGGTGGGGTGAGGACGGCTTGTTGGGTTTTACTGATCGGCAATGCCGGTTGTGCATCGCGCCAGCCTTGTGGAATCACCAGGATCCGCATCTGAAAGAGCGACTTTTTGGGCTGACCGGTCCTGAGGGGAATCATGGCGAAGACGTTAAAGAGCTCTACTACTACCTAGATTCGCTCCCCACGCATGCTTATGCCAGGGCCCTCTATAAATATCCGCAGGCAGCCTTTCCCTATTCCTGGCTCCGGGAGGAGAACAGCCGCCGCGGTCTCAATGACTTGGAGTTTGAGATCGAGGATACGGGTGTCTTCCACGAGAGCCGCTACTTCGATGTCGACCTCGCCTACGCCAAGCAAGGACCGGATGATATCTTGATCACCTACACGGTGACCAATCGTGGGCCCGATGCGGCCCCGGTTACTGTGTTACCCAGCATTTGGTTTCGAAATACATGGGCTTGGGGCTGCGAGCACGAGGGCTGTACGCTCAAGCCGCGAATTGAGATGGCTGATGATGCTGGACTGACCTTGAACCATGAGTCACTCGGGCCCTTCCGCTTTTGGGTAGAATCTGCGGATGGCGATCCCTGGCTATTTACTGACAATGAGAGTAACAACCCCCTGCTCTTTAACAGCGAGCAATACACGCCCTACGTGAAAGATGCCTTTCATCGTTTTGTAGTTCAGGGGGAACCGGATGCTGTAGATCCCGCCCAGCGTGGCACTAAGGCGGCTCGGCTGATCCGCATGCACCTTGCGCCGGGGGAGAGCCGCACAGTTCGTTGTCGTTTGGCCGCACAAAAGCAGGCTCCGGCTGATCCGTTTGCCGACTACGACGCTATTTTTGCCCGACGCAAAGCCGAGCATGACGCCTTCTATGCCGCGGTTATCGAGCAGAATGTCAGCGAGGACGACAAGAACATCGAGCGCCAGGCTTATGCAGGGCTCTTGTGGACCAAGCAGTTTTATCATATCTCCGTGGTCGATTGGCTCAAGGGAGATCCCGATACGGTGAAACCGCCCGAAAGCCGCCTTCAGGGGCGCAATAAAGACTGGAAGCACCTCTTCAATCGCGACGTCTTGAGTATGCCTGACAAATGGGAATACCCCTGGTTTGCCGCTTGGGATTTGGCCTTCCATATGATCCCGTTTTGTCGGATCGACCCCTGGTTCGCGAAAGGACAGCTCACCCTCATGCTCCGCGAATGGTACATGCATCCGAACGGGCAAATCCCCGCCTATGAATGGAACTTTAGCGACGTGAATCCACCCGTTCATGCCTGGGCTGTCTGGCGGGTATATAAGATGACCGGACCGCGGGGGCATCGGGATACGTCGTTCCTAAAACATGCCTTCCTGAAGCTGTCGCTTAACTTTACATGGTGGGTAAATCGGAAGGACGAAACCGGTAAAAACCTCTTTGCTGGCGGGTTTCTCGGGCTGGATAATATCGGGGCCTTTGATCGTTCTAAACCTTTGCCCGACGGCACCTCACTCCAACAAGCCGACGGCACGGCCTGGATGGCATTCTATTGTTCTACGATGCTGAGTATGGCGCTGGAATTGGCGCAGGAGGACCGCGCCTATGGAGAGATGGCGAGTAAGTTCTTTGAGCATTTCATGAATATCGCAGACGCCATGAATACGGTGGGCGAGACCGGCCTTTGGGATGAGAAAACAGGGTTTTACGGCGATAAGCTGCGCACGCAGGACCACGAAATTCCCATCCGTATTCGTTCACTGGTAGGGCTCATTCCCTTGTTGGCAGTGGAGATTTTAGACGACGATGTGACGGAGAAACTACCCGGCTTCCGAAAGCGTATGCAGTGGTTTCTCGATCACCGGACAGATCTGCACGACCAAATTTCTATGATGGATTGTTCGGAGCGAGATGCGCGTCGGCATCTGCTCGCTATACCGTCGCGCGAACGCCTCGAACGCGTGCTCAGCGTTTTGTTCGATGAGGATGAATTTCTGTCTCCCTACGGCTTTCGTTCGCTTTCAAAATACCACGAAGATCATCCATTTGAATTACATCTAGCGGGTGAGACGCACCGCGTGGCCTATACGCCAGGCGAGTCGGATTCATGGCTGTTTGGCGGAAATTCGAATTGGCGCGGGCCTATATGGTTTCCTTTGAATTACATCCTAATCGAGGCCTTAGAACGCTATGGCTACTACTACGGTGACGACTTGAAGGTCGAGTTTCCTACCCGTAGTGGAAATTGGGTGACCTTGACCGAAGCAGCTCGCGGCGTGTCGCTCCGCCTCAACCGTATATTCGAAACAGATCAGGAAGGCGCGCGCCCGGCGCATGGAAAAAACCTGCTCTACCGTGACGATCCGCATTTCAAAGACCTCGTGCTCTTCTACGAATATTTCCAAGCGGACACCGGTCGCGGCCTCGGAGCTAGTCACCAGACCGGCTGGACGGCCTTGGTCACCGAACTGGTCCGCAAAGGTATTGGTGGGGAGATGTAATCCGCGAATACACGCGGATGAATACTAATTTCTTTGATATTCCGGTGCATACTAAGGATTGAAAAAGCCGTTCATTCGTCACTTACTCGCCGCTCATGTGGGCGATGAGACGTTCGTTGAACTCGCGGGCGGAGTCGTGCCCTTGGTTGCGGAGGGCGAGGACCATGGCGGCGACTTCGACGAGCCGAGCCATGTCACGACCAGGGCGGACTGGAATTTCGACTCGGGGGATGTCCATCCCGAGAACCGAGGTATAGTCTTGGTCGAGTCCCGTGCGGTCTTCGACCATGCCTTGTCTCCATTCGACGAAGTTGATGATAAGATCTAGACGCTTCTCGGGGCGCACAGAGCGTACACCAAATAATTTCGCGACGTCGATGATGCCGATGCCTCGACACTCCATGAATCCACGATTGAGTTCTGCGCTGGTACACATGATCTCTCGGTCGCCGACGAGGCGGAGGTAGGTCAAGTCATCAGCTACTAAGCTGTGTCCGCGTTCGATAAGGGCGAGTGCACATTCACTTTTACCGACACCACTTTTTCCCTGGAGCAGGACACCGATGCCTCGGATGTCCATAAGGGTCCCATGTAGAGTGGTCCGTGGGGCAAGCTTATCCTCGAGAAGAACGGTGCCTTCCGTGGTGAAATTTTTCGTGGTAATGGGCGTGCGGATGAGTGGGATGCCGTAGTCTTCGCACATCCGGATCATAGCCCGTGTCGGCATGAGCTGACGTGAGACGACAATGCAGGGGATGCCTTTTTCTGCGATGCGCCGCAGCGAATTGAATTGTTCCTCTTCAGATTGATCGCGCAAGAAGGCCATTTCTCCCGCACCAAAAAGCTGGATACGTTTGTTGGCGAAATACTTGGTATAGCCTGTCATGGCTAGTGAAGGCCGATTAATACTCTTTTCGCGAATCACTCTATCTAGGCCCGATTCACCCGCAAACAGGTGCATATCAAGCTGGTCCTTAAATCCGTCGTAAAACTCGCGGACAGGGATACTTTCGATGGTAGAGACGCGCATCCTCATAATGATTCCTTACAAGAATGATAGCGCGCAACCGGTGCGAGCAAATTGATGCCCATATGGTTCTGGGTCACTACAAAGCGTGCCCCTCCAGGCTATTATGCACACAACATGGAGGGCGGTGCTTCGCCACCGCTTCGGCTGCCTGACAATCTACATTTCAAAATCGTCCCCAAGATAGAATTTCCTGCTATCGGGGTCGTTGATGAGAAACTCGCTGGTGCCGTGGCTGAGGATCTGACCGTCGTAGAGGAGGTAGGCGCGGTCGACGATGCGGAGGGTTTCGCGGACATTGTGGTCGGTGATGAGTACGCTGATTCCTTTCGACTTGAGATCAGTGATGATCTTCTGAACGTCGGCAACGCTGATGGGATCGACTCCACTGAACGGCTCGTCCATGAGAATGTAAGTGGGGTCCATGATCAACGCGCGCGCGATCTCGAGGCGCCGGCGTTCGCCGCCGCTGAGTGTGTATGCCTTTTGCTTACTCAAGTGAGTGAGCCCCATGGATTCAAGGGTCTCGGCGATCTTTGCCTTTCGCTCCGATCGTTTGAGTGGCAAAAGCTCCGCGACGATTTCGATATTTTGCCAAATCGTCAGGCGGGCGAAAACAGAAGACTCTTGGGGCAGGTATCCGATCCCCATGCGTGCGCGTTGATTGATAGTTTTGCGCGTGATATCTCGATCGTCGATTGATACGGCCCCTTCGGTGGCACGGACCAGGCCAACGATCATATAAAACGTCGTTGTTTTTCCTGCTCCATTGGGTCCGAGCAGGCCAACGATTTCACCGGGGCGTATTTCGAGATCGACTCCCTGGACGACCAGGCGTTTGCCGTATTGTTTTCTTAGGCCTTGGGCGACGATCCCTCCAGAAACCGTTGTGGCGGATCCTGAACTTTCCATTTCAATAGTCTTTGCCATTTTAGAGATGGGCTACTCAGTTTTTTCTGCAGGCTTGTCCTCGCCAGATGCTTCTGGAGGGCTGAATGCTTCTTCGATATCGACTCCGAGATCTTCGAAAGCAGGGAGAATAACCCGTGCTCTGCGATCACCTGTTTCGTAGCCTTCGACGCGGGCTTGTTGTTTTCCTTGTTCGAGCACGATGCGCTTGCCTTCGACGCGGGCGCCCTGCACGTCGATAAATACAGGATCTTCCAGCAGCTCAATATAGCCATCTTTGGGAAAGATTTTTACCAGGCCTCCGGTGGCGATACGTCCCTCTTGCTCAATCCTGACATTTCCTGTCGCAATCAGCGATTCGATGCCGCCGATTTGGCCAATGAGGCTCGGGTCTTGGTCGATATTGGTGGCTTGGTCTCGTGTGGCGATGACTTCGAGGATGTCGCATTTGGCCACGAGATTGGTCCCCTCGATTCTGACATTTCCTTCGAAGGTAAAGACATTTTCTCCGGGTGTGCTCCTCAGGATCACGCGATCACTATCAATGATGGTGCGTTCGATTGGGGCATTTTGTGCGTCTACTACTCCAATCAGAATGAGATAGAGGCACATCAAAATCTTGGGTAAATGGGGTCTCATTTTAAAAGGGAGTTGAGGGATAGATTAAATAGAACACGCACGTCTTCTTCGATCATCAGGGTCTGAGTGGGTGTATCCCAGCTCCAATTTTCTCCTGTGACTACAAAAGACTCTCCTTTTGCAAAGACCGAACCTTCGCCTCGGGCTTGTCCTGTTTCGTGAAAGACGGAAGCTCTTTGGCACTCGATGCGTAGAGTGGCTTCCGAGTGAGCGTGGTTGCCATAGGCATGAAAGGTCGCGCCCCTCACATCAATTTGTTCCGCGCTCACGTAGACGCCTTCCATACCGGAAACATCCCAGAGCAAGCGGCCTTCATCGGAAAATATTGGGAGACGGAAATCTTTGATGGGTGCGTTGGATTGGATCTGCGCTGTGAGTATCCCCAGGCCAAGGATACATATAGCTATGGAAGTTCGGGTGGATCTACGGAATAATCGAAGCATAAGTCAGGCTGACAGTTCTCAGAGCAGATAGGTTGCAATTCATGGTCCGACGCCTGAGATTTAATGAATGTTCAAGCTCGCTTGGTCTGTCTTCAAGTATTTTGTCCTTCTACCCATCTTTCTATTCTTGGTATATTTTGGCGCACTCCTGCCCGTGTCTCGCTGCGTAAGTCTGTTAGACGTCCCGGAAACGCTGCGTGAAGGTTGTGATGCTTTTGCCCAATTTGGAGATTTTTGTGCTAAGCATGTCAGGGTTTATCGGGCCTATTACAATGCATGGTTGCCGGATGGGGCTCACATTGAGGGGGAAAAGGTCCCAGTTGATGAGGAGCCGCGGTCGTTGTAGCGGGCCTGAGACCTTCACTGCGAATGCTGCTTACCCGTAAGCGACCCTGCTAACCTGAGTATGGTGTGCCATCAGAGCGGTTTGCTGTAGACGGCCCCGTTGCCATCCTGGAAGTAGATGACGCGATCTTTGATGTAAAATAGTGTCACCATCAAATCTTCATTCACGCGTTCACCTTTCTTAAAGACGATGGGGCCGATGCTTGCGCGTTGGAGGCTCTCACTGTAGCTAGAAATAACTACGGTAGAAATCCAAGCTGAGATATTTGGGTTTTGCGGAATGTTAAGTACGGAGCTCGGCTCCGGATCACTACGAGCAATCCGTTTGTTTTCTCGTGCGGTAACCACCGGTTTTTCGACTGCCTCGATCGGTGGCGTTGGGAGTACGGCGCTCGATTGACCCGCGGCTGTATTCTCCTCTTCCAATGGTGTCGGTGTCGCTTCTAAATCGATTTCGTTAAGCACGGCTCTTTGTTTGTTGTGCTGATCGGCTAGTTCTCGTGCCGTTTGTGTCGTCGTGACCATCTGATTTAGCCGAGCTGAAATAGGATTAGAGGTCTGCTCGGATGAGGAAGTGGTTGAATCGGCCGGATCGGCACTGGTTTCTGAAGTTAGGTCAGTTTCTGCCACCAGTAGCGGGTTGGTGACAACGACAACGGGAGCTGTTTCTTCGGCTGGAGCGGGGACGGGTTCGCTTTGTGTAGTAGTCTTAGCTATTGAAGGCGGACTGGGTGTCGTCGTTGGCGCCGATTCTTCGGTGCCCGCGACAATCAGCCAACCAAAGTACCCACCGAGACCCAGCAGTAAAATGAGGACCGCCGCAAGGATCACTAGGGCAGACTTGCCAGATTGTTGCTTGGGCTCTGCAGTTTCTGGCGTGGCTTCTTGTGAACTCGGCTCCTGTTCTGTTTCGTGAGGCTCCGAATCGGTTACGCTATCTTGAATTGCTTCGCTTGAAGAAGGTTTAGTCTGCTCTGAGGCGGAATCGGCGGCCGTTTTGAGCCCAAGTTTTTTTGGAGCATCGGCTGATATATTTTCTTCCGAGCTCTCTTCTCCATTTTCCAAGCCTTCTGGAGTAACGGCATCAGTTTGAACTGGATTTTGAGCCTGAGTCGTCTTGGGAAGTTTTGGAGTATCGAAAGCGATTTCTATATCAGGATCGAGGAGAGGATCGGGAGTGGCCTGAGCCTTCTTGAGACCCTTGAGTGGGACTTTTTTGAGATCTTTGCCGGCCGACTTGGTATCAGCAGTTTCGGAATCCGAAGACTTTGGCTCTGCCTTTTTGAAAGAAATCGCCTTTTTTTCAGTGGCATTTTCCGAATCCGATTTGGGTTCGGTAGAAGGGTTCTTTTCCGCTGACTCCTTGTTGCCCTCGGGAGTATTTCCAGAGAGCTTGAGGCGCATCGGCTTAGAATCGTTTGGTGTATCGGACTCCTGACTCATCGACAAAAACTACGGCTTGGCCTCTTATTTCGGCAATTTTGACCTGAAGCTGAGGGTTTAAAGTATCTCCATCCCAATACACCTGCCCATCGATGTAGATGCGGTCCTGTCCCTCGTCGTCTGATAACAGCACACCGGTAACGCTAATCTGCTTGAGTAGGTCCACAATTTTAGGATCTGCAGCAATGCGCTTGGGCGGCGATGCAGGTATCGGTAGTGAGGCCGACGGAGTCGTTGCCTCGACTGCTGGTGCTTCTTTGGGCGCTGGCTCAGATAGTGGGGATGGGATGTCAGCGACAGGTTCTGGAGCAGGAATCGGCGTGGGCGCTTTTTCGGCTGCTGGCACTGGAATTTGGGCGACGGTTCGCGCCACGGATTCGGGGGTGGGGGTTTTACCCGAAATGATGTAGAGAGCGACTCCAATCAGAAGCGAAACGACCACCACTGTAATGGAAGCAAACACCCAGGGCCAAGGCGAAGCTTGTTGGGGCTGAACTTGAGCACCATGTTGGCTGCGATCGTCCTTATGGAGCAACATGCCCGTGTTATGTTGCCGGTCTCGCTGGGCTTTCTTGAGGGCTTCGTTAATCAGGGACATGTTTGAAAAGGGACTAAATCGCGCTGGGGTTAAAGGACGCGGTATGGCCGTGAGCTTGGAGTATAAGGTCGCATACTTCGCGGACGGCGCCGAAGCCTCCCGGTTTCTTCGTAACGTAGGCGGCAGCCTCGATGGCGCTGTCGGTGGCGTCGCTTACGGCAATGGGAAGGCCGACGGCGGCCAACATTTGTAAGTCTGCTAAATCGTCTCCGATGTAGGCTACAGCTTCTATGCTGAGGCCCCATTTCTCGACGAGCTCTTGAGCGCGTTCGAGTTTACGCTTTTCATCCACATAGACGTCGTTGATACCGAGTTGTCTGGCTCTGTGTTCGACGACCGGGATGGGGGATGCGCTGATGATGGCGAGATGGAATCCGTGTTCACGTAAGCGGACTAAACCGAGACCGTCTTTGATATCGAAGCGGCGGCTTTGCTCGCCTGATGCTGTGATATAGACGCCGCCGTCCGTCAGCACCCCATCGCTATCCAATATGAGAGCGCGGACTTTCGAGAAATCGGGTTGTGGGGATCGGCTCATGATCTATTTCCCAATGCTGTCGATGTCTTTACGCGCTTTTCTGACATCCCACCAGCCGATGGACTCTGACTGCCGTATGAAGGCTGCAAGTAGAGCCTTGTCGCACAAATTATTGATGCGGCGTGGGGTCCCGCTGGTGGCCCTGTGAATACTGCGCAGTGCTCGAGGTGTGAAGTGGGGTTTTCCGTTGGCACCCGCTAGATTGAGACGGTGCTGTATGTAAGCCTGAGTATCTTCGACCTGGAGGGGCTGTAGGTCATAAAATACGAGAATCCTTTGCCGTAATTGGCGCAGGCGATCTTCCATCAATTTCTCTTTTAGCTCAGGCTGTCCGATAAGGATAATCTGCAATAGCTTTTGGTCGTCTGTCTCGAGGTTGGACAACAAGCGCAATTGCTCCATGACCTCGAAGGAGAGATTTTGAGCTTCATCGATGATCAATACGATATCTTTACCATCGTGAATCCGCTCAAGGAGCGTACGGTTGATTTGATTTTGGAGATCTACCTTCGATCGTGCCTTTGAAGCTTCGCCGAGTTCGCTCAAGATTCCTTTCAGGAGTTGGGTCTCAGACATCCTCGGATTGACGATAAGCGCGGTGTCGTAGCGCTCGGGTGCGAGTTCTTCGAGAAGTTTTCGGCAGAGAGTAGTTTTACCACAGCCGACTTCACCGGTAAGAGCGATGAATCCCTTCTTCTCTTGAACTCCATAGCGCAAGTTCTGCAGCGCCTCTTCGTGAGTCTTGCTCAAAAAGAGGAACCGGGGATTCGGAGTGATGTTGAAGGGCATTTCCGACAGACCGAAGAACTGTTGATACATGGTAAAGAGAACTGCCAGCGCTTTGAGAGGAGGTTAGAAAACGGATTAGATGGATGAGATTTGAGAGAGGAATTATCGTTTCGCACGATCTCTATTTTCGGTGAATATTAGATTTGTGCGATATTGCGCTCTCAATGTTAAGAAAAACTTGGCTTCACACGATTAGTTATGCACATAGTAAGTATTTGATGGGTAGAGGCATCCATAAGGTATTCACAGCCGCGCTAATTGGTCTACAGATTTGCGTGGTTTGCCTCTTTATTCTTTGGAACAGAGAGACACATCAGCATTTGACGACACAGGAAACTCGGGGCGCTGCACTTGAGGAAGAGGCAGCTCAACTCGCGCAGTCTATCGATCAAGGCCGTGCTCACATCCATGCGTTACGCGAAGACAAGGCCTACCTCGAAGCGGTGGCTAGAGAAAAGCTGACGCTCGGTGAAAGTGATGAGTTCCTGGTAAAATTTCCCGATCGCCTTCGTTTTAACGAGGAATCAGCGCTCGGCGTTGATCATTGATTTTGGCGACAAAAAAGCTCCGCGATCATAACCGCGGAGCTTTTCTAAAAGTGGTGGTGAGAACAGGATTCGAACCTGTGAAGGCATTACACCGGCTGATTTACAGTCAGCATCCGTTGGCCGCTTGGATATCTCACCTTTTGAGGAAGCGGAGAGAACAACAGGCCCAGATCGCTTTGCCAAGAGAAAATTCTTAGATGTTTCCTCAAAGGGTGTGACCAGAAGTGCGGGGCAAACTGATGTTTAGTAGGGTGATCGCGAGAGCGATTGCCTCCATGCGGATCAAAGCTCAAGTCAAGCAATGGCTGTCGCCATCACTCTATGCTTAGAATCTTATTTAAATTTAGCTCGTTAAACCCTCTTGGCCAGCACGTTGCAGGATCTCTTCGAGGAACGGGCTGGGGTACCGCCTTGGCTGAGTGATGGCGTAGAAATTCTCTCTCAAGTTTGGGATCTTTATCCAGTCTCGAAGTTCTCCGGTGACTAATTCGTCTTTCACCACGACAGGCGGTATGAGCGCCATGACACTCATTTCTCTGGCTAAGAGGCGAAGGGTGGTCATGTCGTCTGCCTCTGCCGCGACAAGTGGACGGATGCCAGCCTGTTCCATGATGTGGTCGAACTGTATCCCGATGTCATTGGCCCGACTTGGTAAAATTAGAGGGAAACGATTTAAACTGTTGGGGAATTGAAAATCGTTCGGCAAGGCCAATTCAGGCTGCCCGATGAGGGAGACGGGTTGTTCCGCGAGACGGTGGTTGCGCAGAGGGCGATTGCCTTCTTCAGGGGCTGGCCGATTTGCCAGCACCACATCCAGCGTGTGCGCGCGTAGCTGTTCCAACAGTTCGCCTTTACTGGCTGAGTGAATAATTACTTCGACTCGGTCGTCACGAATGAGGCTTCTCAATAACGCGATTTGAAAGTTGCGAGATAGGGTAGCTACAGCGCCGACACGGAAGGTCGAGGCATAGAGTCGGCTGCGGTTGTTGAGCGTGGCGATGAGTTCATCGCCAGTCTGAAAAATGGTTTTTGCGTAATCGAAGACGATGCGCCCTTCCTCGGTCAAATGAAGGCTCTTGTGTTGGCGATCAAATAAAGCGCAGTCCAAATTTTCTTCGAGCTGGCGTAGTTGGATGCTCACTGAGGATTGGGACACATGGAGTCTCCGCGCCGCCTCTGTAAGTGTGCCAGCTTCTACGATACTAAAGAAGTAGCGCAGATGATGATAGTTGAGATTATTCATATATAAAAAAGAACGATTTTATAGAATAGTTAAATTATACAAATCAATAGATGGTGTTATCTTCTTCTCACCGCATTATGAGCAAGCAGCATCACATCACTTTAGCACCCGGAGACGGGATTGGACCCGAGATCATGGACGCCACTTTGAGGATACTCAAAGCAGCGGACGCTCCCCTTACCTGGGAAAGCGTCCGATTGGGAGAAACCGTCTTCAATGAAGGTATCTCATCGGGAATCGAGCCCGCTGCGTGGAAATCGATGCGCGCGACTGGCGTGCTCCTCAAAGGGCCCGTGATGACCCCGCAGGGAAAAGGCTTCAAGAGCGTCAACGTCACTAAACGGAAGTCGCTGAATCTCTTTTCCAATGTGCGTCCTTGCAAAGCCTACGCGCCCTTTATCGCATCCGCGCACCCAGACATGAATCTGGTCATTATCCGAGAAAATGAGGAGGATCTTTACGCGGGTATTGAGCACCGGCAGACGCCTGAAGTGCATCAAGTATTAAAGCTCTTGAGTCGGCCAGGATGTGAGAGAATCGTGCGCTACGCCTTCGAATATGCTCAGGCCTACGGCCGCAAAAAGGTCAGCTGCATGACAAAAGACAACATCATGAAGCTGACAGATGGTTTATTCCATCAGGTCTTTGAAGAGGTGGCCGCCGAATACCCTGAGATCGAACACGATCATTATATCATCGATATCGGTGCCGCTCGTTTGGCTGATACGCCTGAACAATTTGATGTGATCGTTTCGCTCAATCTCTATGGAGATATCCTATCAGACATTGCGGCTCAGATCGCTGGTTCTGTGGGGTTGGCCTCGTCTGCAAACATCGGCGATACCCTGGCGATGTTTGAAGCGGTCCACGGTTCTGCTCCAGATATTGCAGGCAAAGGGATCGCCAATCCTTCAGGCGTCCTCATCGCGGCGACGCAATTGCTGGTTCATCTGGGCGAGGCCGTGTGCGCAGAGAAAATCAAGAATGCTTGGCTCAAGACCATTGAGGATGGGATTCATACCGGGGATATTTACCAAGAGGGTGTCAGCTCTGAGCGTGTGGGGACAGCTGCATTTGCGGATGCAGTAATCGCCCGCCTCGGCTTGAGTCCAGAGAAACTGGCTCCAGTGAATTATGAACCCAACGCCATCCAAGTATCCACACAGTCCGTGATAGCGAAGAAGGAGACGATCGGTGTCGATGTCTTCCTGTGCTGGGACGAAGCGGAACGCGATCCAGGAGCTTTGGCCGCCAGACTTGAATCCGTCGATAGCAGCACGATGCGTCTTCGGTTGATTACCAATCGCGGTGTTAAAGTCTACCCAGACGGTGCGCCTGAGACTTTCTGCACAGACCATTGGAGGTGCCGTTTCCGTTCAGATTCTGATTGCGTTCAATACAGCGAAATCCTTGATCTGCTACGCTCTATCAGTGGAGCGGGATTGGACGTCATTAAAACCGAAAATCTCTGCACCTTCGATGGCGTCCCTGGCTTCTCCATGGGGCAGGGCGAATAGCGCCTACCAATCAAATCCGATCGCATCCAGCAGGGCGCGGGCGAGACTCATGTGCCCTGCTGGGCCCATATGAATGCGATCCCAGGCGATGGCAGTCGGGTGGTGAACGTCAGTCAGTTGATCCACGGCGCTTTGGCTATCGACGAGTAGAGCATCAAACTTATCGGCCAGCTTTTCAACGATGGCGGCATACTCTGCCATAAGCACACGCATTTTGTCTTTGGGGTCTTCCTCTACGACGTAGGGGGTCACTAAGATCAGCCCATCTAAAGATCGCCGTGTCTGCTCCAGCAGTTTTGTATAAACAGTTTCAAACGTATCCAAAGATACGTGCTGATCTCGGTTTGTAGGTGAATCAAAGTGACGCCATACATCATTGATTCCTACAAATACACTTAGCCAATTGGGTTTGAGTTCGATCACATCCTCGTTCCAACGGTCCAGTAAATCGAGGATGCCATCACCAGATATGCCTCGATTGCTGACTTTTATGAAGGCCGCGGGATAACGCGATGCGAGGAGTGCATGTATGTAAGAGACATAGCCGCGGCCCAAGCCGACCCATGGGTCGTGAGGCAACATTTCTCCGGCCTCTGCACGGTCTGCGTTGGTTATAGAATCGCCGATGAAGACAAAGCGGGAATGGGGTTGAACGAGCATGTTAAAGATTATGTGGGGTTACTTGGGTTCTAGAGGTATCTTTCGCTTCGGAGCCCAAAGTCTCCATATCAGGAAAAGAGTTCCAAGAAAGGTGACTGTTCCCACTATTTCGTGCATGACGAAATAGTGCTCACCAACCAATGGTGCTAGAATCAGAATAATTACGATACGCAGCGTATTGGCCAGGTATCCGAGGAGGAGAGCGCCTGCGACAGTCAAGCATGCGGTGATCACACGACTTCCACGGGCGACAGCGAGTAGACTTGCCAACAACACAGCTGAGCCCATGACGCCAAAACCATTGCATTCTGGAGCTACTTCGAAAGGGCGCCCGTCGACCACAAAAATGAGTTTGATAGTGTTCGATGTAGTATCCTCAAAGAGCCCCAATTTCGTCTCTACGCCCAAATTTTTGAAAATCCAATCTGCGTTGTGCCCTGCAAGCATTCGCAGCGGCCAGTCGATCGTAGGGAAAACGATAACTAGCAACAGAAAGACGCAAAATGCCAGAGTCCAACCGTAGGCGATTCTTGGGAAACTATTTCCTAGAAAAATGTGCAGCCAGGCAAAGATCATCGCGGTCAGAGCTATTGGATACAGCACAGAGATCTTAAGGATGAAACCTGTGAGGAGAAACAGAGTCGAGAGCGCTACAGCGAAGAGAACGGGTCGCCCCATGATTGGCTGCAGCCTAACCTTCTCGCGTTGATCCAAGGTCAACATCACGCCTGCGAATCCTAGAACAATAAATGCATGTAGGATCTGCGACTCTTTTGATGCGGCGTCATACAGCCAAACCATAAGGGGCGCAAATGCTAGGATAGAAGCGATACCTAGCAGAACGATCTCAAGCCACGAGGTAGGCCCAGCGTTCACGCCATGAGTCGAGGTAGATGGTGGGGAATCGCTCAATGACGAAGAATCTCAACTATAAATGAGCTAATGGAAAGCACTATAATGTCACAAAAATGAAACAAAAATTACGTAAATGTCACATTGAGACTTGAAATTCACATAGTGGTCCTTTTACTGCAGATATGGAAAATTCATTTCAAGTTTCTTACATCGGCCGCTTCTTCTGGATTTTTGCATTCCTTGGATGCATCACTCTCGGCCCGTCGGCGTATGCGAGCCATCACGACTCTCACGACAATAGAGAGTCTTCATCTATTGTATTACCTGCTGAATTGAAGAGTCAGTTCAGCGCTAGCGATTTCGTGATCGTTCAATATCAGCGATCTTCGGACATTGGCTCAGATATCTCCATTCAGATCATTGCTTCCACTGCACCTCGGGTAAATGACATCATCTTGGAGAAGCTACGATCTCACCCGTGTCACCTGCCGGTTGACGGTGAAGTTTTCCGTAGACGTATATTACTGAAGTAGTATTTCTAAATTTACTCAGGACATTGTCATTGAGTATTCAGGTCAAAAGCCGGAGTGTATATATAGATGCTCCGGCTTTTTGTTTATTCGGCATTCCGAGCCGATATACATCCCTGGGAACGTCAAGCCCCAGCTCGGCATTGGGCTTTGAGCCAAATGCGCGATGTAAGTGCCTGTTTCACTTACATCCGCTCCAAAGTCGGTATGCCCAAAATTCCCAGCCCCAACTTAAGAACCTGCAACGTCTTTTGACATAGCATGAGACGGCGTGTGCGGACCTCCGAGTCTTCGACATCGACTTTGTCAGCATTGTAAAAGCTGCTGAAGCTCGAAGAGAGCTCAAAGAGATAGCTACAGATGAAGTGAGGGCGTAGATCCGAAAGTGACTGTTTCACTGCATCGGTAAAGCCCATCAATTGACGAGCCAGCGCCCGCTCAGCGTCTGTCTCGATGGCTGAGTCGGTCTTAAAGTCTTCAGCCGGGTCCTCCTCGAGCTTTCGAAATATACTGTTAATCCGAGCTACTGCATAAAGGAGATAGGGAGCTGTATTCCCTTCGAAGCTCAGGAGTTTGTTCCAGCTGAACACATAATCCGTTGAACGGTTCTGTGACAGGTCCACATAACGAATAGCGTTTACGCCAACCACCTCCGCGATGTGGCGCCGCTCGTCTGAGCTGAGGCTTGGGTTTTTCTCTGCGACGATTTTTTCGCAACGCTCGATTGCTTCGGCGATCAGGTCTTTCAACTTAACTGAGGTGCCTTCTTTGGACTTCAGCGGCTTATTATCCTCGCCGAGAATTGTTCCAAAGCTGACATGCTTCATTTCCGGTAGATCCCAGCCGCGCGCCGCATACCATTTATTGGCGGTCAGGAAAAGCTGCTCGAAGTGATCACTTTGCCGCGAATCTACCACGTTAATCATCCCGCTTGCCTTCAGCTCATGCGTACGGTCATAGATCGTTGCGAGATCGGTTGTGGCATAGTTTGAGGCGCCATCGGCTTTGCGGATGATGAACGGTTGCTTTGAGAAACGCTTGTGTTCGGGATGGAATACTACCTGTGCACCTTGGTCTACCTCTGAAAGACCGGTCTGCTCCATCTCACCATAGATGAAATCTACCTGATCACGGTAATAGCTCTCGCCATGGACGATATCGAATTGGACGCCCAGCTGATTATAGATCCGTTGAAAAACGGTCCAGCTTACCTCGGTAATCTTCTTCCAGAGAGCGACGTTCTCAGGGTCGCCCGTCTGGAGCTTGACCAGTTCATCGCGGACGGTTTGTGCCAATTCCTCGGAGGATTTGTAGGCGGCGTAGCCGTCCTTGTAAAATTGTTCCAAGTCTGCAATCGGGTCCTCGTGATCGGCATCCAAGTCATAGCCGGCCGCCTTGATCCCATAGATGATCATCCCAAATTGGGTCCCCCAATCGCCGATGTGGTTGTCTCGAATGACATCGGCTCCGGCAAATTCGAGTAAGTTGGCGATAGCGTGGCCGATGCAAGTCGAGCGGATATGACCTACATGCATTTCCTTCGCGGTGTTGGGGGAAGAGTAGTCGACAACGATCTTCTGTCCCGCCTTCAATGCCGAGCAAGGCTGTCCAAAAGCATCGGCATCCTCATGAGCCATAAGCCATTGTGTGAGGGCCTCTTTGGAAAAAGTAAAGTTGACGAAACCCGGCCCCGCTAGGCTGATTTCCACACCCGCGGCCTTAAACACACCCGAGGCGACCAAAGCATCCATCAGCGTCTGACCTAGCTGGCGTGGATTGGTCTTATTGCGTTTTGCGAAGGGCAACACACCATTGGCCTGGTAGTCGCCAAAACGCGCATCTGCCACCCGCACATCTGGCTCAAATGAGTCGTCAAAAGCGTCTATCGTCCGTGCTACTGCGCGGACTTGTTCTTCAATAGTTGATGCAGGGTCTAGCCAAGCGTCCATCGCGCCATCGAAGCTGAGGGGAGATCACAGGTCAAAGTTTTTGCTTGAATCCGCTAAGACACGCGAATGAACACTAATTTTTTTGAAAGAGAAAACTGGATAGTGCCATCATCGAAAGGTAAAGGCCCCCAAACATTTACATTAATCGGCAGATAATATTCCTGTTATTTTACCAGTCTCGGGATTGCCCCCACCGGGAAAAACCGGAACGCCGAGTCCTGCACCCATTTGAGCAACACGGCTTGGTTTCCATGTAGGACTTGGGCTCTGTAGAAGGTTGGCCGACCTACTTGAATCACCACTTCGAAACCCGCAGTTTTGAGGAGCTCAATATCATCTAAAGCTGATTGGGCTACGATTTCAGGTTTGTCGTGCGAAATATCGATGTCGCGTGAGTAGCGAATTGTGTCAGCTGCCTCATTGAGAACCGTGGCACCGAACACAAAGCTGTCCTGAGAACGAGAAGGCTACAAAGCTGCAAAGATTGCCTTTTGAAATGCACTTATTGGCATAATCGATCTGCCAATAAGAACGCTCGTTGATCCCCGTGTTTCCTGAGTCCGTCAATAATCAGAGGTAGACTTTCTTTGGTCACTTCGAAATTCGGAGCAAACGACCAGAAGCAGAGCGTCCGATACTGTTGAAAGCTTCTTTGGCTAAAGCTATGTGTCGAGCATCTGTATGAGTTGTAGGCACCTGAATGTTATCTTGGGTAACTTTGGCTACATCTTCAAGACTATGCTCGAGACAAGGCCTGGACAGATAAAGGCGGTGCTATTCAAAAGATTCGCGTTAGTTCGCGTCCATTAGCGGATGAATACATTCGCTCTATCTCGCGGATCACTCACCGCGAACTAAGCTGACCATCTCGGGTGACACCCCGCTCGCTCCGTCGCCAAATGCGTTGCGGGTGTAGGAGACGACTGCGGCGACTTGTTGGTTACTGAGGTGGTCGTGCGGGAGCATACGGACCGGCCACTTGGATGGTGCGCCACCCAGGGCATCACTGCCCCGCAATACCCAGTCGATGAGGACATAGGGATCACCAGCGAGTTTTTCGGATCCAATGAGTGACGGTTGCATCCCCGGCATACCTCGGCCGTCGGCCATGTGACAGGCTAAGCAAGATCGAGTGTAGACACGCTTACCTTGATCAATCACAGCTTGGCTGACTGTGACCGTAGCGGGATCGATGATGGCGGGTAGGGTGGAGAGGTCGACCGGTTCAGTGGCCTCCTCGGTTTTTCCACCACCACACGCGGAAAACGATAGGGCGATGATTGAAATTAGAGCAGAGACGGAGGTTCTCATGCTCACACAATCAGCGATTTCCCTGTCATTTCCACCGGTTTTTCAATTTTCATGAGATCAAGGATGGTGGGCGCTATGTCGGCCAGGCGATTATCCTCTTGGAATAGCGTCTTCTCTTTGACCGCTGCGCCATACAGCACGAGTTCGACAGGATTGAGCGTGTGTGACGTATGAATCGCATCAGAGTCGGGGAAGCCCATCTGATCGCAGTTGCCGTGATCTGCGGTCACGACAGCAACACCGCCTATTTTGTCGATGGCTTTACAGAGTTTTTCTACGCCACGATCTACGATCTCACAGGCACGCACACAGGCAGGAATACTTCCAGTATGCCCGACCATGTCAGGGTTGGCAAAGTTAACTACGATCAGTCCGAAGCGTTCGCTCAAGATGGCTTCTTCAGCGGCATCCATCACGCCTTGAGCCGACATCTCGGGAGCCTCGTCATAGGTGGAAACGCCTGGACTCGGCAAGACTTGGCGCTCTTCCTTGGAAAAGGATTCGTCGCGGTAGTCATTAAAGAAAAATGTGACGTGGGGGTATTTTTCGGTCTCAGCGCAGCGGAACTGCCGGATACCCTTATCGGCGAGAAAACTGCCAAGGATGTTAGGCATTTTGGGCGGTTTCGGGAAGACGATGTCAGGGCACAGGCCCTTCTGGTAGTCTGTCATGGTGGCATAAACCAGATCGAGTTTTTCACCGCGATCAAAGCCGTCGAAGTCATCGGTAATGAGTGCGGCGGTGATTTCTCGTGGTCGGTCGCCACGGAAGTTAAAGAAGACCACGGAATCACCATCGGAAAACGTAGCACGGGGCTCACCCGATTCATCGGCGATCCAAGTAGGGGGCACAAATTCGTCGCCTTTCATCGACTCACCCGCCGGAGCATCATAATAACCTTGAATGGCGGCTTCCGCCGAGATCGCGATGGGTGCATCTTTGCCGGTCAGCATATTGTAAGCTCTCTCTACCCGGTCCCAGCGTTTATCGCGGTCCATCACCCAAAAACGGCCGCAGACCGAGGCGATTTGGCCGATGCCGATCTCCTTACACTTGGCCTCTAGATCCTTAATGTAGCCCAAACCGCTGGTAGGTGCGGTATCGCGCCCGTCGGTAAATGCATGGATGTAGACTTCCTCAATTTCTGCCATCCACGCGATCTCAAGGAGCTTGTAAAGGTGTTCGATCATGGCATGGACTCCGGCATCGGAGACGAGTCCCATCAGATGGAGTTTCCCGGAGCCTGATTTTGCCCGGTCAAAGGCTTTTTTCAGCGCAGGGTTTTCCAGCATAGCACCAAGATCCTCCAGGCCCTTGTTGATGCGCATGATTTCCTGATCCACGATCCGGCCTGCTCCGATGTTTTGATGACCGACCTCGCTGTTGCCCATGATCCCTGGTGGTACGCCCACATCGGGCCCGTGCGCGGCCAACTCCGTACGTGGCCACTCAGCGGAAAGATGATCGCAAAAGGGGGTATCTGCCTGAGCGATTGCGTTGAAAGGTGCCAGTTCCGGGACGTTGTTCACGCCCCAGCCATCACGGATTGCGAGAAGGACCGGTGTCATAATCTCGACCATTGCGGGCGTGAGCCCTCAGGCAAGACGGGAATCGGCGAAATCACGCATCTCTTCAGGAAAAATTATCCGCGAATCCGATTGAGTGCTTACGGACTGATGGTCCTCGTAGGAGACATCTCTACAAAGCTGGGAACGCCGTGCCCCAGCTCGGCTCTTCGAAAACCATGTAAGTCAGTTGAAGGATAATCCGCTAATGAACGCTAATTCACGCGAATGGTTTAATGCATTTTGGCCGCGTGTATTTGTGGTGCCTTTTCAACATTTTTAGAGTGGGCCGTCAGTCTGTGTTTCTGCCCAACATTAGCGTGAGTTCGTGTCTATTAGCGGATCTGAAACAGGTTGGTTTTGTCGGTGAGTTATGTCCCGTTGATGTATGAATTGCTAAAATTTTAACTTTTAGCTTGCGTGAGTCTGAATTGTTAGAGAACTAACACTTCATGCCAAAAGATGATTTAGATGCCCTGAGTCGACGGGAGCGGCAGATTATGGAAATCCTGATTTCGCAAGGCAGTGGCTCTGCAGCCGACGTGCGAGAGGCTCTATCTGACGAGATCAGTGATTCAGCTATTCGGACTTTTTTACGTATCCTCGTTCAGAAGGGCCATGTGGTGCATCGTAAAGAGGGGAGGAAGTTTATTTACTCCCCGACCACCTCACCCGCCAAGGCGAAGCGCCGTGCGGTCCGCGATGTGGTGGCACGTCTCTTCGACGGATCTCTCGCCGGAGCCGTCGCTGCTTTCGTCGGCGATAGAAACGACACACTCACTCCTGAAGAAATCGGCCGAATTGAGCAGCTGATCGAGCAGGCTAAACAGCGCCAATCCTCAAACACTACCCCAGAAAGATGATTCCTGAATCCCTGTCATTATTCGCGGACATCACCATGAAGACATCCGCGATGCTTCTGCTCGCTTGGTTATTCGATCGCCTGGGAAAATTTTCATCGTCGCAGGTCGCTGCATTATGGACGATCGCGTTTGCCGCAGTCGCGGCTACGCCACTAACCCACTGGTTGCCGAGCCCGATATCGGTTTGGGAGAGCATGTTTTTCGATGCTGAGGAAACTTTTGTAGTATCTGTCGTTTTCTCGGATTCCCAAACCTCAGACACTCGGACGATCGTTAATAACTCAGCAACGGGTTCCGTGCTTCATAGCATCCACTTCGGTTGGTATCTGTGGGGCGCCTGGGGCGCGGGGGTGTTCTTCTTTCTTTGGCGCTGGGTGCGTGGTTATTTGAGAGCGCGCAGGATCACTCTGGATTCGGTTTCGTTGAACGACTCGGAAATTAGGCTGCCCTTGTCAGAAGACGATGTGATCTCATCCGAGCACATACGGGTGAGCGATGCGGTGCCTTCGCCCTTTCTATTCGGTTATTTGAACCCGACCCTGATGCTACCTGCTTCAGCTGATCGCTGGTCCACCGGAAAACTCGTTGCTGTTTTCGCTCATGAGAAAGCTCATGTGCGAAGAAAAGACCTATGGGTTCGAGCACTCGCGGAGGCGGTGACTGTAGTCTTTTGGTTCAATCCACTGGTCTGGCTCGCAGCCCGCCGGTTGAGACTAGCCCAGGAGAAAGCCTGTGATGATCTTGCTCTCGAATCAGGTGTGGAGCCTCTCGCCTACACATCGACACTAGCACAGATGGCGAGTGCTCTCATAGACGACTTACCCGACGCCTCGACCGTCTCTATGGCGAGAAAGTCAACACTACGCAGTCGGGTTGAGGCGGTTTTGGATATGAGTCAAAAGCGTTCTCCTGCCGGCGGCAAATTTTGGTTAGCTTGTATGCTCACCACGGGATTCTTAATTTCGACAACAGGTGCTCAGGAAGTTCGGAGTTCTGATACCACTTCCACGCCGATCGATCCGCTTACAGGACCTGTTGAGCCTGAAGAGAACGTAGTGGAAATACGCATGAAGGTCATTCAGGGAGTGCGTTCGACGGTTGAAAATGGAGCTTCCGCACCTCCACTTTATTTGACTGGCGCAATCGGCGGGGTTCAATTACCCGAAGATATTGGTGATGCTTTGGCTGCTCCGCCTATCACGATGCTGGAGAATCGCACCGGGGTCATTACGGTTGGCGATGATTATCTGGATAACGGCGTGGAGAAAACTGTGGGTCTCCAGACGAAAGTTACCGTTACAAATCTGGAAGATAAGTCCTATCTAGTTCAGTTATCTGTTACGCTGTCGGCACTGCAAGAGGCAGGGAACGGTGAACTCGATTACAAAGAGAAAACCACTCCGTTTGAGATCGTTATGGAATCTGGGCAATATGCCCTCATTCCTGGTATTGAAACACCTGACGAAGACCAAGGAGGTATTACTCTGCTGATGGAACTCACCCGACCATAGCTCGGCGACAACCATGTCAGCCAGTTCCATTGATTATCCGCTAATGAACGCTAATTCACGCGAATAGTTTGATGTACTTTGGCTGCATGTATTTGTTGTGCCTTTTCGACGTCTTTCGAATGGATCTTCAGTCTAGGTTTCTGCCCATCATTCGCGTAAATTCGCGTTTATTAGCGGATTATCTCTCCTCGTCGACCAAGGATCTTCGGATCACCCCGCGGGTCCGGGAGGCCATAATGATCGCCGAGACCCAGAGGCCTGCGGAAAGAGCGGCCCACATGCCGGCGCCCTCGAGAGCGAATCCGATGTGTGCGAGAGGCTGGAGGAAATCCGGGACGCGCGAGAGGTCGAGGCTAGTGCCGAAGGTGAGGAAGAAACAGAGTGGAATGGCGAAGCACCAGAAGATGAAGAAGCTCAGGATCGTCGGTACGCGGATGTCATTATAGCCGCGGAGGATGCCCATGAGGATAATGTTACAGCCATCGCCGAGTTGGAAAAAGGCGGCGATGAGCAAGAATGTCGCTGCCAGCGCGGCGACTTGAGCCGTCTCGGCCAGTCCGCGATCAAGAAAGATCCAGGGCAACTGGTGGCGGAAGGCGGCCAGCACGGTGGCTGGGCAGGCCATGATGATGATCACAAAAAGGACGTTGGCCCATGCTATACGGGATGCACGTTGGTTTTGATGCGCACCGAGAGCCTGGCCGATGCGGATGCTGATAGCAAAGCTGAGTCCCAGGGGGATCATAAAGGCTAGGCCCACGAGGCTAATCGCAATATTGTGCGCGGCTAAGCTAACCGCTCCGATCCATCCCATCATGATCGCCGCAACATTGAAGGAGGCGACCTCGAAAGAAATCTGAATGCCCGTGCCGATTCCTGTCTTAACAATATCCTTCACGGCGCGCCACTGTGGCAGAATCAATTCGCGGAGGCTCCAGTTGCGTTCCAGGAGCCCCGCTTTTTCGTAGCCAATCCACATCAGAACAAAGCAGATGATGCGGGCTAATAGGGTAGCCAAGCCTGCTCCATCCAAACCCATCGCCGGTGCGCCAAGGTTACCGAAAATAAAGATCCAATTGAGGAAAACATTTACAGGGACCACAGCTAGGGTCCAGATGAGAGGAATCCATGGGCGGTCGATAGCCTCGCCATACGATTTCAGCGCCGCCATCATGAGCACGGGTGCCGAGGACCAGCCTAACAAAATGATGTAGGAGCGTGCGTGGCCCAGAACGGCGGGCTCCTGGCCAAAATATTCGGCGACGGGTAGAAGGGCGTGCAAGGCCACTGCTAAGAGAACACCGAGCCAGAATGTAGCGTTGATTCCAGCTCCCAGCGTGGCGCGCTGGCCGGCCGAATCACCGGCACCATAGGCCCGAGCCGTGAAAATAGATACGGCGATGCTCAACCCAAAGCCGACCATAAAAAAGAGCATATAGAAGTTTGCTGCAAATGCTGCCGCTGCGAGCTCATCCACGCCGACACGTCCGATCATGGCTGCATCGACGAGCTGAGTCAGGTGCACAGCCATCTGGCCCATCATCATGGGAAAAGCGAGTTTGAACGTATGCCAAACCTCTGAGCGGAGCGAGTTCACGAGCGGCGCACCATGTCAGCTCAGTCCGTCGTGGCAAACCTTCAGTGGACTTATTTCGGAGGGTGGTCTGCTTTCCCAAAGAGACGCTTTGCTTCTGGCTTAGTGAGCAGAATCAGCGAACAAACTCCAAGGGCTGTGCCTAAGGGAACGGAAAGGCAGGCGAAGATAGCGGCGACGACACAGGTGGTATGGTGCTTGAATTTGATGAAACACCACCCCACATAGCAAAATGCCGCAACGTGCACGACGATCAGGACAGCAACGGAGATTTCGAGTACGCGGATGATCTGTTTGAGATCAATGCCAAGATCTAGCTGTCGGCTCAAGGCGTCCAAGTCAGGTAGGAAAAGGCTGTGTAATCCGATAAAAAAAAGCCCGGGCAATGCGATGAGGCCGAAGAGAATATAAAATACTCCAGCGAGCTTGAGCCTATCGTGAGTGACTTTTAGATCAGGATCGGACACAGTTTTTTTAGCATCGGCAGAATCGAGTAATGGCCAACTGTTTAATTCTGATGTCGAAAGAGGCGTGGGTGTCGATGAGTTATTGATCCGCGAATACACGCGAATGGACGCTAATTTTTTGTGTGATTGTCAGGGGTCTATGGGGGATGGGGTGACTCTATCCACATCTAGTTTGCGCCTGTGTCCCTTTGCTTGAGAACATGGCCTTTAAGTCCTCAAGTCTTTGGATTAAGAATCCCGTAGACTCGAACGGTCATATAGGCATCCCCCTTGCGGATTTGATCCTTGAGCTCGCCTTCGAATTCCATGCCTACCTTCAGCATGACCCTTCCAGAGGCCGGGTTGTCATGAAGATGGCATGAGGTAATTTTGTGTAGGCTCATGGATTCAAACCCGAACCGAATGAGGCAACGGGCGGCCTCGGTGCAATAGCCTTGGTTCCAATAGGGGACGCCTATCCAGTAGCCGAGTTCAGCGCGGTTGTGGCGTTTTTGAATTGCAAGTCCTATGGCTCCGATGAGCTCACCTGTTTGCTTGAGGCATAGTGCGTGATTGATGCTGCCCTGCGCGAAGTAATCCTTAGCATGGGTAGCAATCCACTGCTCAGCCATGCCGACTTCATAAGGATGAGGCACATTGAGTGTCGTTGAGGCGATTTTTTCATGTCCAGCCAGTCGCTGCATATCGGTAGCGTCTTCAAAGGTGAACGGCCTCAGAAGAAGGCGCTCGGTCTCTAAACTGGGGATCGGGTGTGGCATGGCTGCTAAATATCCTGGCCTTTACCTTTTTCTAGCGCATCTGCATCGGATTTGTCTTTTGGTCGGGAAGTCGATCGTTTGTTTTGTATCAGTTTCTCATAGCCAATGTAGGCGACACGATCATTGCCATCTACAAGGAATTCTGCCTCCGGGTAAGCATCCTCGAAAGTTACTCCAGATATTTCAGTCAGAATTTCGATTCGGAGTGGCGGGCGTCCAATCCGCACCATTTTTCCCGGTGTTCTGAAAAGTTCGCGCAGAACAGGATCTCTAAAGCCAAAATCGTTGAAAGTCTTGAAGATTCGATCGGCATTGTCTCGGGAGACCTCGATGAAGATATCCATGTCACCAGTTACCCGAACGTAACCGTGCAGGGCCAGCGCGTATCCACCGACGACTAAGTATCTGACTCGATGCTTCTCAAGAAGCTTCAAGAAGTCTTTGAAGTCTTTCGGAAAAGGGATCATATTGATAAGCGTTTCTCCTTAGAAACTCAAGGGCCTCTAAGCGCTCTATGGGCGATCGCGTTAACCAATATCGCACGTCATTTACCTCGTCTTCAAAGTCATGCAACGAGCCGATCTCTATATGCGCTTTGTCTATGCTGTGCTCTTTCATGGCTATCCCAGCTCTACGCGCACACGGTAGGATTGGCTGGTATTGGGGGCGACCCAGTGGAGGCCTTTTTCGGTTTCGGCGGCATTGGGTGGGCCCATCCAGGGTTCGACACAGTAGAAGAGGCTGTCGTGTTGGTCGGTCCAAGTGGTTAAGGCATGCCAGGCTGCGGGGCCATGGGAGTCCTCCCAACTGAGCTGGATCCATTCTTCGCCTCCGGCAGGCCCGAACTTTGCATCGGGGCGCTTGAGTTTGGTGTGGATGCGATCGTTGATGGCGTCATTACCAAAATTCTCCACCTGTTGGACGGTTTTATCTTCGAGTAGATTGCCCCGCGTATCTTGCCGGAAGCCTTTGCACTTGGGCAGGTGGATCTCATAGTGAGAGCGTTCTAAATCGGCGTGCCAGGGCAAATTGAAGTAAAAGTGATGGCCGGCACTCCAAGGGATCTGTTCTGTCCCGGTGTTTTCAAGCGTGAGTGTCACTTCAAGAGCGAGGTCGTGGAAGCGGTAATCGACAAAAAAATTGTAGTCGAAGGGGTAGTTTGCCTGAGCCTCGGTGTCCGGTAAAAAACGTGCAATGAACCCGTCAGCTGCAGCATTCTCTAACTGAAACGCACCTTGCCGTGCATAGCCATGATTCGGCATGGGCCGTTTGCCTTGAGGGCTTTTCCAATAGCCCAGTTCGCCTTTAAAAAAACTACGTGCTGAGAAGGGAAAGAGGATGGGATTGCCGCCGCGGATTTTTCCTGCCTGAGACCAGTCGGCTTGATCTGGCCAATGTAGGATCTCGCGCACACTGCCATCGGCCATCTCGATGTCCCACCGCATGAGCCGAGCCCCTTTTTCAGGGTGAACCCAGAATGTGGAGGGGCCCCGTTGCCAGCGATGGATTTGTTCGGATTGGTGTGCGATCTCGGTGTGCATCGGTCCCGTGGATGGAGTCCTAGACCCGTCCTGGGGCGATGGCTTGTAGACGCGCTATCCATTGTTGACCTGTTTCCAGGCCAAGCAAGTAGGCGGTTTCTGTCTCGAACGCCGCATTATCCTCGGATTCTAGAGCAAGGACCGCCAGGGCGTAGGCCGCTTCGCCGCGCAGCACCTCTGGGTAGTCTTCTGTCTTCAATTGAGCGAAAATGGTAGTGGCTCCTGACGTATTGCCATTCCGTGCTTGCGCAAATGCTAAGCCAAGCTCTGCACGGCCATTGAGCGGTGTGTCTGCTAGGGTGGAGGCCGCTTCTTCGTAAGCCGTAATCGCGGCTGCAAAGTCGCCCGATGCATAGGCCTCATCGCCAATTTTAAGAAACGCAAACCCGCCGAGCGGGCTATTGGCTTCTTCCTCGGCAAAACTACTCAGGCTTTCGCTATGGAGTGCATCGAGATAAGCCGCGCTCTGGGATTCCTGAGCGCTTGCACGCGTCGCCGAGATGGCTTGATTTCCAATAACTGCGACGATGAAGACAACGGCTGCAACAATCACATACCCTTTGGAGGCATTCCAAAATAAAGCGAGGCGCTCCTCATCAGAGGGTTGAGGGGTTTCGGGGGTGACTTCGACCAAATTGCGGTCGTCTTGCGGCTTCTTGGGTGTGCTCATGTGCGTTGGAAAGTGGAAACAAAAGCGGGTGTAGGATCAAATTCAATTAGAATATGTTTGCTCCACTGTGTTGCTGGGTTTCGCGTGGAAAATACTCAGTTTTTTTGAGAACCTAAACATGCCGGATTCTAGCTCAATCGATCTGCCTCTTTTTGGCCCATGGGAGTGGGCCAAGCATATGCCGCGCGATGCGTATCGTGCCCTTGGCGACAATCAATCCAGGATGCGTGGAGAAGAATATTTCCTGTCAGGCGCTGTGCTGGACCTAAGTTATGACGTGGCGAACCATACATTTTTTGCCCGGGTGCGTGGAAAGCGGATCTACCAGGTAGAGATCGGGGATGCATCGAGTTCATTTTATCACTATTGTGACTGTCCAGTGCATGATATGCATGCTGCATGCAAACACGTGTTTGCAGTCGTAGCCTGGATTTATCTGCTGACCCAAGGGACCAATGTGCTGCTTTATGCACCGCCTGAGCGCCATTTGATACGCCTGGCCAGGAGCCTGAGTGAGTCTGTGAGCGGGTCGCGTATCGACACCTCTAGCAGGCAAACCTTTGCGTTCAGTGGGGACCCCGACGATCGCATCAGGTCTGATGCTCGCCCTTATCTTGTGTTGGAAGTCGAGGATGGCCACCCGTCGATCTCGCCTGAGGGCTGTAATCCCAATGCTCCAGGATTCAGAAGTTTCATGGACAAGGTGGATAGTTACCTCGCATACACGAGGCGGCAGTTTGATGATCAACCCTATCCGCTGGTCATGCGTGAGGTGCTTTCAGAGATGGGCGCTGACTTATGTGTGCGGTCCGAAGGCTCAGAACTGGTGCGCCTCAATGGAACCTACGAGACCCACGCAAGCGATGGAATGCTCGATCTTCAGACCACTGCAAACAGAGTGGTGCTTAGCTTGGTGCCAGATGATGATTTAGAGGATCTTTGGCCGCTCGACCCGTTTTTTTTCAAGACCGATGGAACGCTCGTCGCGTTTGAGGCACGTTTCCAATCAAGCGTTCCGAGCATGATGGACTCTACGGGTCCGATTTGGCTGCAGCCTGAGGAACTTAAAGATCCACGGTGTCTTTGCTCAATCGACCAGGATACATTTAATCGATATACCTTTCACTTTAAGAGCACCGAACTGGCCGGGGACCATATCAGCCTTGCAGTAGATGGACATCCTTCGGCCTCTTTGGCGGAATTAAAACCGATCCGCGTGCGTGCGAAAGTATCGATCCAACATCGGCCAAAAACTGGAGGCTATGTGGTCAGTTGGAGCTATTCGGCTGATGATCTCACAGTGCCTCTCGATTTTTACGAGCAGTCGGTTCAGCGGTTTTTGGCTTATGACGAGGATGCGCGCGTGCTTTTCCGGGCACAGCGGCGTTGCAGCCATCTAATCCATACCATGCGTCTGCTTTTGATCACCCCGAAATCAAAGGCCAAAGCAGTCATCAAGGAAGCGTGCCAACATTCCAGCCTGACGAGTGCCTATGATATGGATGAATTCGCTGGCGATTTCTTGAAGAGTTTTACCTCCTTATGCGTTTTTAAAAAGAGCAACCATCATCTTTTTGCTACGGAGTCCGGTTGGGCTCTGTTGAATGGCGTGGGTGCGGCGGTGTGCCAAGTCTTGATCGGCGTGCGTGAACTGGAGCGTGAGACCTTGAACACTGAATATGTGGATGAATCCCTGTTTATTGCAGAAGCGGATTTTCCAGCCTTTATCCGGCGCGTTGTGTTGTTAAGCCAGGCGTGTGATTTCGACTTAGAGTTTGACGATGCCCCGGTCGCAATGGCTCCTGTAGCCATCCAAGTAGAGGCCCAAGAAGGTGAGAAAATCGATTGGTTCGAACTCAAGGCTGAAGTGCGGTGCGGGGACCTCAACATCGATGCCTCAGAATGGGACGCCTTGATCCGTGGAGAGCTATTATTAACCGACGAAGATGGTAAACTGGTGATCCCCCACCTAGAGCAGGACTCAGCGCTCGGACGCTTGCGCGAATTGTTTGGTCCGGTGCGCAATAAGAAGAGTTCAGCAACCACTGCTGCTCTAAAAATCGAAGTTCAGCGGCTTCAAATACTCGACTGGATCGACCTGCGTAAAAATGGCGTGCAGTTAAAGTTACCCGCTGAAGCGGAGGCGATCTTTGAGCGGCTTAGGCAGTTCGATCGTATCCCAAAGCAGGCAGTCCCCAAAAGCGTTGAGGCGAAATTACGCGACTACCAAAAACGCGGATTCGACTGGATGAGCTGGCTCTATGGGCATCGATTTGGCGCATGTTTAGCCGACGATATGGGCTTGGGGAAGACGCTCCAGGCGATCACGTTTTTGTCACAGATCTCTGGAGAGAATGGCAGAAAACGGGGCAAAGTATCGACGCACCTCGTGGTCTTGCCCCCGTCGTTGGTGTTTAACTGGCTGAGTGAAATTGAGCGCTTTTGCCCGACGTTGTCTGTCTATGAATACTTGGGGAGTGACCGCTCTCTAGACCGCTGTGATGGAGTCGATGTCGTCCTGACTACTTATGACACGGTACGCAGAGACATAAGCGCGCTTGAGAAAACCACATGGGATATCGTGGTACTCGACGAAGTGCAGGCCCTTAAAAATGTGAACGCCGTGCGGACTCAGGCAGTATCAAAGCTGAAACGCCGGTTCACGCTATGCCTGACAGGCACACCGATGGAGAATCATGTGGGCGAATACTACTCGATCATGCACCTGTGTTTGCCGGGGATTTTTGGACAATATGCCGCATTTCGTAAGCAACTTAAGGAGGGTGAAGACCACGTGTTACGCCGAGCTCGACCCTTCGTATTGCGGCGTACTAAAGAGGAAATTCTCAAAGAACTGCCCCCGAAAGTAGAGTCGGAGATCTATCTCGATATGACGGAGGAGCAGCGTGAGATCTACACGCGTACCGTGGGTGAAGTCCGTGCGGAGGTGATGGCCGCCTACAAAAATAAAACAAAAGCCCAAGCTGGGATCGTTGCATTGACCGCGCTCTTACGATTGCGGCAAGTCTGTGTGTCTCCCGAGATCATCGGCAAGCCTGTCAAGCAGACCGCTCCCAAACTCAGTTTTTTGTTGGAGCGCATGGAAGAGCTACAGAACGAAGGATCTTCAGCGCTCCTTTTTTCTCAGTTTACACGCACGTTGGATCTGCTTGAAGACGTCGCCCATGAGCATAATTTGCCTGTTTTGAGACTGGACGGAAGCACTCCGGCCAAAAAACGCAAAGAGGTAGTCCGTACCTTTCAAGAGTCAGATACACCTAAATTCTTCCTGATTAGCCTCAAAGCTGGGGGCGTCGGGCTAAATCTGACACGTGCCCAATACGTTTTCCATGTCGATCCATGGTGGAATCCTGCCGTAGAGCGTCAGGCTTCGGACCGAGCTCACCGCATGGGCCAACAAAAAACCGTCTTCATCCAACGCCTTATCATGCGGCACACTATCGAGGAGAAAATCATGCTTCTCAAAGAGCGTAAACAGGCTGTGTTCGATCAGATTATAAACAGCGGAGACGCCTCCATCCGCGGCAGCTCAATGATCGGGCGCGACGATATCGATCTCTTGCTCAGCTAGTTGCGGCCGAAGCATTCTCCGCGAATCTAGTCGCTCGCATGGTGGAGGTTTTTGGGCAATGGGTTACGACAGGCATGTCTCTCCCGATCTATTCTAGAGAGAGCTGGAGGGCGGTGCTTCGTCGCCGCCGGGAGATTAGTTAAACTTCGGTCGTTGGCATTGAGTGACGCCCAATACCTTGAGCAATTGGCTCAAAACTGACTGTATTCTTGACTCATCTAGGCGAATTTAACAAATGTTATAACATGGCCATCGAAGCAAAAGTCAGAAAAATCGGAAACTCTCTCGGAATCGTTCTCTCCAAAGAGGCGCTACAGGTCCTCAAAGTCGAAGAAGGCCAAGCAGTCTACCTTACAGAAGCTCCGAGGGGCTCATTGAATATCAACCCAGATCGACCCGGGTTTAAAGAGAAGATGGAGATCGCCGAGGAGGGTATGAATCGATACCGGAATGCATTGCGAGAACTTGCTAAATAGATGGCAAGCGAACCAAATTGGCTCGAGCTAGCAGATGTTGTCTCTACCCATCATGCATTGATCTACAGGTTTGGCGGTTCCGACGGAATTCGTGATGAGAACGCATTGGAGGCTGCCTTGGGGCGACCTATAAATCGGTTTTATTATGAGGATCCCACTGTATATGAATTGGCCGCATCTTACGCGTTCGGCTTGGTGGTAAATCATCCATTTATCGATGGTAATAAGCGCATCGGTTTCATGGCGGCTTACACGTTTTTGGGAATTAATGGTTATCGTCTTACCGCACCCGAGGAAGAAGCTGTCCTCAACACGCTTGCTCTCGCTGCTCGCCAGATGGAAGAGGCTGAGTATGCTACTTGGCTCGAAAATGGGTGCGAACTGCGCTGAATATACGTTTCACGATTTCTCATCTTGCCAACCGCTTAAATAGTTGGTTTTTCATGAATCGTCTTATGCGACAGATCAAACTCAGCTGGCTCCTTATTATTCGTGTGAAAGCACACGAAGTGGGTCGGCTGTAATGAGAAATATACGGAGGCCCTTTCCAGGGCTTCTGTTATTGCAAAGAAAATGTGTTTGTGAGCTGAGCCGTGGAATGGGTTTCCAGAAAGGAAACCATGACAACACCAGCTCAAGCCACAGAATCTCATGAAAGTCGAGGGGTCATCTTATCGCTTGCTTCGATAGGTTGCTTCTCTGCGACCGCACTGCTCCTGAGCTACCTTAACAAAGCACACGGAGTCGATGGCTGGGTCAGCGCGACTTACCGTGGCTTTCTTGGATTGGTCGCGATCGCCATTATGCAAAACCGTGCAGGTAAGCTAGCGCTGAGCCATATCATCACCAATCGCCTGCTGTTTTTGCGCGGACTGATCGGGGGCATCGCTATCCCGATTTTCTACATTTGCATCATCGAGATCGGAGCGGGCCGCGCGGGCATGATCACCGGCTCGTATCCGCTCTTTGCGGCCTTTTTTGCTATGGTCTTCATAAAGGAATCCGTCCGCTGGGTGTATGGTATTTACATCGCTATCGCGTTTGCCGGGCTGGTGAGCATTTATTTCGATCAAGGCATCGGCGGAGGGGAGCCATTTTATGACATTCTCGCGATCTTTGGCGCAGCAGCAGGCGGCATCTGTGTCGTTCTCATCCGGCATCTGCGCCACACCGAGAATACGTCTAATATCTTTGCATCCCAGTGTGTGTTTACCCTGGTAATCTCTTTGGCATTTGCTGGAGATCGGATCTTTATCACGGATCCCATGGCGCTTGGACTGACAGTTTTAGCGGGGATCATCGTTGTCGGTGGCCAACTGTGTGTCACGGAGTCCTTTCGTTACATTACCGTAGCCAAGGGATCGACTTTGCAAATGCTCACACCGGCGACGACCTGTGTGTTCAGCGCACTGTTGCTGGGCGAGAGCTTCGGTGTTTTTGAGATTGTTGGAGGCTTTGCCATTCTCTTCGCGAGCTTTCAAATCGTGCAAATGAAAGCGAAAGGATGACCAATTTCCAAATATGGGTGGGGTTGGTTCGCAGCAATCGGCCATTCGACGATGCGGCCCCACCTTTATTGGTCTGATTACGCTGAGTGACTTGAGGAATCCATCCAGACTCGATAGCTCAAAAGTAGAAATCGAAATTGACTCTGACGTATAAAAAAATGAAAGTATACGTCATGCAAACCAAGCTTACTCTCAGAGTAGACGATGCTATTATCCGGAAGGCTAAGAAGATTGCATCGAAGCGCGGTACGTCAGTATCGCGAATATTTAGTGAGCACATCTCGGAAATATATGATGGGCAAAACCTTGAAGATCTTGGAGAGACAACGCGCTCAATGATCGGAGTCTTGCGAGGCGCAGATATCATGAGCGATAGAGATGAGTATCGTGAGCACCTGAAAGCCAAATATCTATGAAAGTCGTTATCGACACGAACGTGATTCTAGATGTCTGGCTGGCTAGGGATCCGTTCTTTATTGATTCTGCCCGCGTGCTGTCTGCTGCGGAGATCAAAACCATCTCCGGAGTGATTTGTCCCACCACAGTCACCACGCTACATTATATTGTAAAAAAGTATCGAGGAGAGGCCAAGGCGCGCGAGCTTCTGGAGAGCATACTAAAGATTTGCTCGGTCGGTGTGTTTCGAAATATGGAAGTTATGGGTGCTCTGAACAGCGAAATCACTGATTTCGAGGATGCAGTCGTCGAGTCAGTTGCGTTGAAGACTGGGGCAAATTTTATTGTAACTCGAAATCTCGCAGATTTTAAGAAATCACGTGTGCCAGTTGTCGAACCATCTAGACTTGGGGGAACAGATTCAGCTCGTTTGGAGTGAAGTAACAAAGAATTTAATGAATCAGAACCTGAATAGCTTGCCTGCCGACTTGTCGATTCCTGAAGACGATGGCGCCTGCGCTCATCTTGAGCATGCAACACTGCCTTCTGTGGAGCTATGCGCAAATTTGGCAACTGGGAGCGTCCGTGTATGGCCTCAGCACACAGTCAACGGAATATCAGAGAGAGGTCGTCTCCAGATTGCACTTACCCTATACGCTTCTGAGTGATCCGGCCCTATGTTTCATCCATGCTTTCTCTCTTCCGACTTTCGAAGCTAGCGGCCAGACTCTGGCAAAGCGCGTGACCTTGGTATGCCGAGATCGAAAAATTGAGAAAGTGTTCTATCCCGTCTTTCCCCGGATAAAAACGCAGACCAAGTGATTGAGTATCTGGCGATGGAGAGTGAATAAACTGTTGCCAATAGGCGCGCGTTGGATGCTTTTTTGAAGACTGTAACTCCGAGCAGAAAGGAGACAAAAAGATACATTAAATGAAGGCACCAAATCTAGACTCAGAGGAGAAAGAGCTCCTAGAAGAATTGGAGCGTGAGGAATGGGTTTCTAGCGTATCATCTCCAACGGATCTCGCATTGTTTAAACAAGCTGCGCGAAATACTCTCAGAAAAGACAAACGCGTTAATATCCGTATCAGCGAGCGGGATCTCAGGTCTATACAAAAAATAGCGCTCAAAGAAGGTATCCCTTACCAAACACTCATTTCCAGCGTTTTGCATAAGTTTGTGAACAAAAAGATAGAGGTGTGATTACCTCATGAACCGTTCCTAATCGAACACCACCGTTTTGTTATCGTAGACGAGGATGCGTTGCTCGAGGTGCCAGGTGGCGGCTTGGGCGAAGGCAGATTTTTCGAGGTCTTTACCTTTGCGGATGAGATCGCGAACGCCTTGCCGGTGGGAGACGCGTGCGATTTCTTGTTGGATGATAGGGCCCTCATCGAGATCGGCGGTAGCGTAATGGGCAGTAGCTCCAATCAGTTTAACGCCGCGTTGATAGGCCTGGTGGTAGGGCTTGCCGCCAGCGAAGGCGGGGAGGAAAGAGTGATGAATGTTGATGACGGGGCAGCCGCAGTTGCTGATCATGTCTGCTGAGAGGATCTGCATGTAGCGGGCAAGGAGAACGAGTTGGACGTCATGTTGGCGCAGGATCTCGATCTGATGAGCTTCGGCTTCAGCCTTCTGTCCTGCCGAAACAGGTATGTGGTGAAAGGGCAGCCCGTAGTGCTCTGCTGCTCCTCGGAGATCTTCATGATTCGAGACGACACACGCGAGATCGCCTCGAATCTCACCTGCCTGGAACCGGAGGATAATATCGTGGAAGCAGTGTGCGATCTTCGAGACGAAGATGGCGACTTTGGGCCGATCGGACGAGAGGGCGACCGAGCAGGTCATACCGGAGGCGCGGGCCAGGGCCTCAAACGAGGCGGCTTTCTCGCTGAGATTGGTTCCTTCGGGGTGTGTCCACTCCAGCCTTTGGAAAAAGATGTTGGCCTCGCGGTCGTGATGTTGATCGGCGTGGCGTATGTTGCCCTCGTTCTGAAAAATCCACTGTGCCAGCTGGGCAGCGATGCCCGGCTTGTCGGGGCCGTGGAGGAGGGCGATGAGGGTGGTTGGCTCTATTTTCGCCATCGTCAATTAGGCGTTGAGGAGCTGGGCGTAATCCTGGACGGGGCGGACCACGATATCGTTTTGCTTCACGGCTCGGATCGCATCCACTGCCGCGCGGGCTCCTGAAATTGTGGTGAAAATGGAGATATTGCGCTTTACCGCCTCGGTGCGGATCAAGTTCTCATCTTTGCGGGGTATAGTGCCACTGGGTGTGTTAATGATGAGCGAGATTTTTTCGTTCTTGATCATATCGATCACATTGGGCCGTCCCTCAGATAGGCGGAATACGCGGGTGACTTGGACGCCGTTTTCTTCCAAGGCCCGTGCAGTGCCGACGGTGCTGACGATGCCGAAGCCCATGTGGAAAAGCTGCCGGGCAATATCGATCACTTTCGCTTTGTCCGAATCTTTCACGGATAGAAACACTTCGCCTGAGAGAGGAAGAGCGGGTTTGGCGGCCATTTGGGCTTTGGCAAAGGCCAGCCCAAGGTCGGCATCGAGTCCCATGACCTCACCCGTCGAACGCATCTCCGGGCTCAGTAAAATCGGAGCTCCTGGGAAACGTGAGAAGGGGAAGACTGATTCTTTGATTGCGTAGAAAGGCGGGATCACTTCCTCAGTAAATCCGAGTTCTTTAAGCGTCTTGCCGGCCATGATCCGGGCGGCCATTTTCGCTAGTGGCACACCGATGACCTTTGAGACGAACGGAACCGTCCGTGAGGCCCGAGGATTGACCTCGATGACAAACAGCTCGCCGTCTTTGATGGCATATTGAGTGTTCATCAGGCCGACGACCTTGAGCGCTTTTGCGAGAGATTTGGTCGCCTCGGTTACGCGTTCGAGCATGGCCTTGTCCAGGGTATGGGGGGGCATCACCATAGTGGCGTCACCGGAGTGCACGCCGGCAAATTCGACGTGCTCAAGCATCCCGCCAATGACCACGGTCTCTCCGTCCGAGATGCAGTCGACGTCGAGTTCGATAGCGTCTTCGAGAAATTTATCGAGCAGGACAGGTTTGCCCGGAGCTACGTCGAACGCCTCGCGCACGACATTCCGCATTTCTGCCATGTCATAGACGATGAACATCCCACGGCCACCGAGAACGAAGCTGGGGCGGAGTAAGATAGGGAAGCCGAGGTCTCCCGCCATAGCGTAGGCCTGCTCGGGCGAGAGAGCCGTGCGGTTGTCCGGTTGGCGTAAGCCGATTTCGGTAAGGATATTTTTGAAGCGCTCGCGGTCTTCGGCGAGGTCGATGGAGTCGGGTGTCGTGCCGATGATGTTGACTCCATGAGCCTGGAGCTCAGTAGCGAGGTTGAGCGGTGTTTGCCCGCCGAACTGCACGATCGCACCCTCACATTGCTCTTGGTAGTAAATCTCCAAAACATCTTCGAGCGTTAGTGGCTCAAAAAATAAGCGGTCAGAGGTGTCGTAGTCTGTGGATACTGTCTCTGGATTGGAATTGACCATGATTGTTTCGAACTGGTCTTCCTGAAGCGCAAACGATGCATGGACGCAGCAATAGTCGAACTCGATGCCTTGGCCGATCCGGTTGGGTCCGCCGCCCAAGATCATGATCTTCTTCTTATCTGTCGGATCGAGTTCGTTCTCACTGCCGTAGGACGAGTAAAAATACGGAGTATAGGCTTCAAATTCGGCCGAGCAGGTATCGACGAGGCGGTATTGTGTCAGCACACCCAAGTTCTCCCGCACTTTGCGCACAGCGAGGCGATTGGATCCCACCAGATTTGCGATCTGCGTATCGGTAAAGCCGTACTCCTTTGCCCGGCGCATGATGTCTTCGGTCAGCAAGTCGAGACGGCTGTCTTTTAGCGACTTCTCCATGTGGACGATCTGTTGGAGCTGATGGAGGAACCATGGATCAATGCCGGATATCTCATGGATGTCTTGGATCGACATGCCTTGAAGGAGGGCCCAGCGCAGAAAAAACACGCGCTCAGCAGATGGGCGAGACAAGCCCTGGCGTAGATCTGCTCCCTCGGGGAGGTCAAAGCCTCCTTTTTCGCCGCCACCGCCAAACCCGAGCGCGCCGATCTCGAGCGACCGCAGGGCCTTTTGGAACGATTCTTTAAAGGTCCGGCCGATGGCCATCGCCTCGCCCACAGACTTCATCGAAGAGGTCAGCGTCGAGTCGGCGTCGGGGAATTTTTCAAATGTGAAACGCGGAATTTTGGTGACGACGTAGTCGATGGTCGGTTCGAATGAGGCCGGCGTCTCCCGGGTGATGTCATTGCGTAGTTCATCGAGTGTGTAGCCGACAGCCAGCTTTGCCGCGATCTTGGCGATGGGAAAGCCCGTTGCTTTTGATGCGAGAGCAGAAGAGCGTGAAACGCGTGGATTCATCTCGATGACGACCATGCGGCCATTCTGCGGGTTGACCGAAAACTGGATATTGGAACCCCCTGTTTCAACGCCGACTTCGCGAATACACGCGAACGAGGCATCGCGCATGAGCTGATACTCTTTGTCAGTCAAGGTCATGGCTGGAGCTACGGTGATGGAGTCACCCGTGTGCACGCCCATGGGGTCGAAATTCTCTATGGAGCAGATGACGACGCACTGATCTTTGCAGTCACGCATGACTTCCATCTCGTATTCCTTCCAGCCGATGAGGCACTCTTCAACGAGCACCTGGGTAGTGGGCGAGACGTCCAAGCCGTTTTGGATCATCTTCTCGTATTCCTCGCGATTGTAGGCAATGCCGCCTCCAGAGCCACCGAGTGTAAAAGATGGGCGGATGATAATCGGAAAGTCGCCGATTTGCTCGATGGCCTGATTGGCCTCCTCCATATTGTGGACAATCAGCGATTTTGCGCAGTCGAGGCCGATCTTATACATGGCCTCTTTGAAGAGTTCGCGGTCTTCTCCTTTGTTGATGGCCTCTTCCTTCGCACCGATGAGCTCGACGCCGTATTTGTCCAAAATACCTGCACGTGCCAGATCGAGGGAGAGGTTCAAGCCGGTTTGCCCGCCGAGTGTGGGGAGCAGGGCATCTGGTTTTTCGCGAGCGATGATCTTTTCGAGGATCTCGACCGTGAGGGGCTCGATGTAGGTCACATCGGCAAACTCGGGGTCGGTCATGATCGTAGCGGGATTACTGTTTACCAGAACGACGCGGTAGCCTTCCTCACGCAGTGCTTTACAGGCCTGAGTGCCGGAATAGTCAAATTCGCAGGCTTGTCCGATAATGATCGGGCCGGAGCCGATGATGAGGATGGTTTGGATGTCTGTCCGTTTTGGCATGGGCGCGTTCGAGTTAGTCGCAAATCGGCGAGAAATAACAGCCGAGCAGCCATCAGGCGCAAGGGAAATTGCAGTGAAACCACGACGGGGAGGTAGGATATGGCTGTTGTTTGGGGATTATCCGCGTATGCACACAAACTTTAGCGAATGCATATGGTTTCTGTGAGAGTTTTTATATGAATGCTGTGCGGATAAAAAAAATCGCGTTCATGCGCCTTCATTTGCGGATGCCTCAAATGGATTTTCCCCAGCATCGATGCGATCGCAGGCCTCGCGTGCGGCGCAGTGTTCTGCTTTTTTACGAGAGTTCCCTTTACCCGTTCCCATGAGGGTATCGGCGATGCTGAGTTCGACGGTAAATTCGCGCTCGTGCTCGGGGCCGTCGATGTGGGTGATGGTATAAGCGATATGCTCTAAGTTACCATGTTGTTGGACCCATTCTTGGATGCGGCCCTTGGCGTTGTGATCCTTTAGAGCTTCTTCTAGCCGCCAATTGAGGTCGCCGTAGATTTGAGCGATGACTTTTCGGCAAGCGCGGATGCCGCTATCGAGAAAGACACCGCCGATGAGGGCTTCGAGCGCATCTTCCATCCGTGAGGTTTCACCGCGTTTAAAATTTTTTATTTCCCCGTGTCCCAGGTATAGACAGCCGTCGAGTTCTATCTCGGCAGCGAGTTCGCTCAAGATCTCGCCCTTGACAAGAGCTGATCGACGTCGGCTGAGCGGACCCTCTTGGAGATCGGGAAATTGGCGATAGAGCATTTCTGAGAGGACCATGCTCAGAGCAGCATCGCCGAGGAATTCAAGGCGCTGGTTTTGGAAATATTGATCTTGGACTTGAAGGGCCCAAGAGGGATGAGTCAGACACTGTTTAAGGAGCTCTGTGTCTTTGAAGGTATAGCCGATGCGTTCCTGTAGCTTTTCCAGCGCGAGGGGTGTGGGCTCTTGCCCGGGTTGCATCGGTGTGTCGGTTTCGGGCACGGTCTATTTGAGTTTGAAGCGGCGGATGGCCTCGTTCCCTAGGTTTTTATAAGCGATGGCTCCTGCGCTGTTGGGATCGTAATCGAAGATAGATTGGCCAAAGCTAGGCGCTTCGCTCAAGCGCACTGAACGAGGGATGATGGCCTTGAAGACTTGTTCTCCAAAATGGCCGCGCACTTCATTGACGACCTGTTGAGAGAGTCGTGTGCGGACGTCAAACATCGTCATGAGGATGCCGCCAAGCTCCAGGTCTGGATTGACGCCGGCATCTTTTAATTGCTCTACCACGCCGAGGATCTGCCCGAGGCCCTCCATCGCGAGGTATTCGCATTGGAGGGCGATGATCAGGTAATTTGCTGTAGCGAGCCCATTCATCGAAATCATTCCCAATGCGGGCGGACAATCGAGGATAACGGCGTCGTAGGCGCCGCTATTTCTAAGGGGCGCAATGCATTTCCTCAGTTGAATCAAGTAGTCATCGCGCTGACTGAGCTCAATTTCTACCGCAGCCATATCCACTTCCGATGGGACGATAGATAGGTTTTTGATGCTGGTTTCTTTGACCTTTTCGGTGGCGAAGCCATCGCCGAGTAGGGGAGTGTAGAGGCTCCCGCCACGTTCCTTTTCAAAGCCGAGGCCCGAGGTGGCATTGGCTTGAGGATCAAGATCGATTAGCAACGTTTTGAGCCCGCGTTTTGCGAAAGCGACGGACATGTTGACGGCCGTGGTGGTTTTACCGACGCCGCCCTTTTGGTTTGCGATAGTAATTACCGGGGAAGCCATAAGAGAAAGTTCTAGTTTTCATAACCTGTCGAGTTGAAGGCAATCTTGCTTTTGGGAATTTGCTAAGGTGCCCTCATTAATGATTCTTAGTCTAGGGCATAACAAAAGCTCTTGAAGCACAGTGCACTTACAGTTCATGTAGATCTCTAACACGCCGTGTCCCCTGTCTATCCCATACCCAAAAACCAAGAAGACCTGCTTACATGGTGCCATAAATCCAGTATTGGATGGACGGATGCCGAGGCGGTGGAGCGTGGCTTGAGCGAGGGGCAGCAGCTCGAGATAAAACAGGCTTCCGGGCAGGCTGTCGATACACTCAAGCGGGCGCTATTGGTGGTAGAAGGCGCCAATCTGGCACAGGCCAAACTTTTGAGCTGGGAAGCCTTTCAGAGCCAGCGCGACTCTGGAAAGCTTCCGCCCAATACCTGGGTTTTTGATAGCCGATCAAAAAGCTGGCAGGGATTCAATCTCGCCGACGCGCCCGAAGCCATCAGTTCGGTGGAAGAGGTGGATTCTGTCTCGATGGTGGATCCCACACCTCCAACCGAGACGAAAGAAGCGCCTGTGGCTAAGGTCGAAGCGAAACAGCCCGCCGCCGCGCAGCCAGCAACTGACACCCAAAAATTTTCAAAAGATACTGTTAAATCTACCGATCCAATGCTCCCCGAAATCAATATCTTCAAGGACAACAAGCAGCACTTATTTTACTCCCTAAAGCATCTGCAGGCTCGCATCGATACAGGATTCTTCTCATTGGCAGACTGGGGTTGGGATGATGATGTGAATGATTGGGTGCCCTTGTCTCAACTGCTCCCAAAGATAGAGCCATTGTTTGCCGATGAGTCGGTTGCTTCAGCCGATCCGGATAGCAGCGCTTTAAAGGCAAAAGTGTCTGAGCTTGAAGAGGAAAATAGAGTCCTCAAAGCCACGGTCGAACGCCTGAAACAGACTTCTGAAGATACTTCGCGCACCACCTTGGAGAAAGACGAACTGAGGACTGAGGTAGAATCGCTTCAGCGTCAGCTCGATGACAGCCAGCGCAGGCAGTCTCAGGCTCGTCAGGACTTTGAGGAAGAACTGGAGCGACAGAAATCCGCGCATCAAATTGAAGTGGATGAACTCAACCAACAGCTGTCCTCACTGCGCAAGTCTTTCGAAAACCTCGAACAAACGGCCCAGGAGAACGAACGTCAGCTCGAAGAAAAGAGTGATTCACTAAAATCTTCTCAGATGACACGGCGTCAGCAAGAGACTACGATTAGTGAGTTAGAAGGCGAACTTGAGGACTCTCGTAAACATGGGCGTTCCCTTGAAACTGAGTTAGAGGATGAGCGCAAAAACGTGGCCGATAAAGAAGAGCGTATCTCTGGCCAGGACCTGCGCATTGAGGAATTACAAGAGGAGCTCAGGCTCGCTCGCGTGCGTGTTGAAGAGCTTGAGTCGACGGTCAGCGACCGCACGCTGGACGCTGAAGTGACGGTTGCCAAACTGAGGGAGCATCGCGAGCGCCTGTCCCATTTGGACGAACAGATCGAGGCGGTGATTAGCCGGATTGATAAGGAGCCTAAAACCGATGGCTGATGTCGAGAAGTCACTCCGGGAGAATCCGGACTGGTTTATTGAGCCCAAGTCATTTTTTTGCCCTGCGTGTTGGGGGGCCTTTGGCTTAGGTTCTGTGATGAATATCCGTTCGTCTGCGACCGATCGCCACGATCCCATTCTGGGACCGGGTCATCCAGAGCGATTTTATCCTCGGCGATTTGACGCGAATGGCGGTGCTCTCGATTCCGAAGGCAACCCTTCTTTTGATCTAGCCTGCCCCCACTGTCGCCGGAAATTACCCCAAGGCTATTGCGAGAAGCCCCACCACATTTTTTCACTAGTTGGGGCGCCGGGTGCTGGAAAATCCTACTACCTGAGTGTCCTGATCGATGTGTTACAGAAGGTGCTGTATGAGGACTTCGGAATCACTTTTAGAGACGAGGATCCATCGGGTAATGTGCTTCTGAATGAGATGAAAAATAGGCTGCTGAGTGCTCAGAGTGCGGAAGAAGCTATTTTGGATAAGACCACCTTAGAGGGTAAAATGTATGAGCAGCTGCAATACATGGGGCGTGAGTCTGCCCTACCCAAGCCCTTCGTCTATACCATGACCCGTCGTGATGAGGTGGAACGCAGCGCGTCCTTGATACTCTATGATAATGCTGGAGAGCATTTTCAGCCCAACATCGACATCGACCACTCGCCTGGAGCCTTACATGTGGCTCACTCATCGGCGCTTTTGTTTTTGTATAACCCTGCGACGAATCCCGGTTTCCGAAAAGCGCTCTCGCACGTTGACGACCCCCAACTCAATCAAACGGGTGTGCCCGATACGCAAGATGTCCTGATCGCGGAGATGGAGACGCGCATGCGTCGTATTCGAGGGCTTTCTTCTAACGTGAGGATCTCAACCCCGTTGGCCGTGGTGGTCGGCAAGGCCGATCTCTGGCGCTCTTTGGTGGATTGGGACGCATTCCGGCCTCCGGTGCTAGACGGAGCAATCAGTCACGAAAATGTGCAGGCAAATTCAGCACTGCTTAGGACCTTGTTGCTGAAACACGCCCCGGGGGTCGTCGCAAATGCCGAGTCCCTGTCCACCGAAGTCGCCTATTTCGCTGCGAGTGGACTCGGGCATTCTCCTAAGCTTTTACGTTCGGGTCCGATGGAGGGATACCTTGCTCCGGACCCCCGTCGCTTGCGTCCGCAGTATGTTGAGGTGCCCGTTCTTTGGGCCCTATCGCATTGCGCGTATAACCTCATTCCCAGTGGTGCCTGATGCAAGGTAAGTTACATCAACTCGTCTTTACTTCAGTCGCTCAGGGCTTGGATCAGGGGGCGCATGGATTCTGCACGGTCGCTCGAAGCCCCGAACTACCAGAGCGGCTGGTCCGTGAGTTGGAGGCGCGGAGTCGTTATGAAAATTGGAAGGGTGCGCGGCCTACCATCCATCGTTACCATCCCCTGGATGTGAATGGAAAGCGCTTCTATATCCTGACCCGCATTGGTTTTGCTGGGACGGATTACAGCCATCGAGCCAATCACCTGGCACATCATCTGATATTGGAAGGAGACTCTGCTTGTTTTACGCAAAATCCAGCGAGTATTCTGTTACACTGGACAGGATTTTTTGAAAAATACCAGGGTAAGGCGCGATGGATCGAGCCACTTGATTTAGCCGGATTTAACAAATCGTTGCGTAAGAAGGATGGATTTCTGCCCGCGAAGCATTGGGAGGCGATGACTCAAAGTGGGGAGAGCGCTGCCGCGTGGCTGGAGGCTACATTTGACAGCGGTAGTGTTCAACCGTTGGTTTTGATGACCGATAAAAGTGACACGACTTTGCTACTCCGAGCATTTCAAGAAGCCCTTGCTCTGCTACCTCCCCCTCTGGGCTGGGAATTTCCTTTTACGACTTTCGTTCAAGAAGTTGACGTCGCCACGGAATACCGTTGGGTCGCGGGATTGTCGGGTTCTTCCGTAGAGGCGTTGGCGGATAAGTTGAAAGTCCAAAGAGAACACCTGAGTCCATCGTTCAGTCTCAAATGCGACTCTGCTGCCCTGCGCGGCATGGCGATGGGAAGAAACTTGTTTGTAGCGGAATGAGTGATTGGAAAGAGCGACTTCGAGAGCACTTATTGGCTGACGTGCGCGCGGATTGGGACGAGCAGCGAGAGTTTTGGCTGCGTATTCGCGAAAAGCTTCAAACTTGGGTGAGCGAGTCCAATGAGAAGGTCTTGGCCGGGGCTATTGTTGAAGCGGCAGAGTATTGGAGCGTCCGTGGGGTTGTTTATGACTTTATTAAACACGCCTCTGCTCTAGACCAAGCCTTTGAACTGGATCCTGGAGTGTACCCGGTATTGCCTGAGTCCTTATTTATCAAAGACAACTTGAAGCTCGAGGACACCGGTCCCGTGCGGACTGGATTGCGTTATGCAGTGCGTTCAGGCGATGAGGAATTTCGTCAGCGCTGCGAGCGTATCATTGTATATTTAGAAGCTTCTGGAGACTCGGAAGTAGGGAGCTGGTTAGAGCGGGTCGTCATCGAAGCTGCTCGACAAAAAGAAGTGGAAGAACGCGAGACGGCAGCACAAAGAGCAGCCAAAAGTTCCCGCAATAAGGCCTTGGTAGCCGCTCTAGCGATAGTGCTTTTTATAGTGCTCGCTGGCGCGGGCCTCTACCAACGAGATTGGGCAGCCTACGAAGTAGCATTAGATGCCGAGCCTTTCGATCCTGAGGCCCTTCAAATTCCGCTATTACCTCCAGCATTTTTTCCCGGCGTGCCCGAACGCTTGGCCGCATTGACCGATGTTGAGAGCCTGAAGGCGGACGCACGGCTACAGGCTGCAGACGCGATCTTCCGGATGGAAGCCGCATTGTCAACAGGAGCCGCATACGTTGAAGTAATGCCTGAGTTTTCTGAAGCCCAATTGGCTTTCGCGGCTGCGGTGGCAGACCTGGCACCCAGTGATTACCCGGAGCTCAATGAACAGCGACGCGAACTCATCGACCGCTTGGACTCGCTCGAAGCGGCTGCGCTAAAAACCTTAGCTCAATGGAAAGTCGAAACTCTTTCAGGCATTAGGACCGCACTGGATCGCATCGCTGAAGAAGTGGAACCAGAGGTGTGGGTAAGTGATCTTCCATACGTGTCTGAGGCTTTGACTTCGGCATCGGTATGGAGTCCGGACGAACGCCTATTTTCCCAGGCTTGGACCGTCGCTGAGCGCGATGAGCTTCGAATCCAAGAAAACCGTCTTTCTTCGATGCTGCGCCTGGCTTCTTCTTGGACTGAAGCTCAAACATCATTGATCGAGGCAAAGGGTCCTGAAGCTGTCGAGGATGCTCTACGAACGATGCGTCGGCTCGCTGAATCGGGTGCACCTTTTCTCGATGCGAGAATGGCTGAAAATAGCCTCAGCCTTTGGGAGAGAGCACGCAGCGTTTCGCTCGCATCTGTACTGGGCCTCGAAGATCGCGCGTTGTTGAGAAATGATATCGGCGACTGGAATCTGAAAGACCTGAGCATGTCGCCTGTGGGTGCAGCACGGGTGAATGCTCTCCTTCAAAACGAAGATCTCCAGCGGATACAACAGGCGTTCCTCAATACCTACCAGGGAATCGCCGATGCACGTCTGGTTTACATTTCTGGGGATATCACAACTGAGCAGCAACTGGTCGATGATTTGAGGCAAATTTTTCTCATAAACCAGTCGGCGCGAATTTGGAGTGAGCGGGGCTTTGAAGAGCGTAGATATACCGCAAACCGCGACGGTCTCGGAAGGATACGTGGGCAACTCTTAGAGGATGGCATTGCGGCGCCAGAAAGCGCCTTGCTGATGTCGCTCGCTGAGATCTGGGATACTGCTAATTCGACTTGGACAGAGTCCCCTGTGGGTCTCATTGAGCGCGGAGTCTCCAACGAACAATTGTCACCCGCTTTCCGCATATTCTTAGCCCGGTGGACCGTGCGCGCCTTCCAAGGGAATCAAAAGTTCTTTCCAGTGGAATGGCAGGAAGGGTTAATGACTCTGGAGTCGAATATCGAGGCGATGGGTTTGAATGCCGAAGCGACGACTTGGCTCAGTGAAGGAGAAAACCAGCGCGCCTACACGCGCTTGTTAGACCAAGTGCCGATGGAAAGCTGGACACTGCGTCAGTCGCGCGTGCTTGAACGATTGGAACAGTTGAGCAAACAGAATCTAGTGCTAGATGGCTATGTATATGACGGAAAACGCGTCACTTTCGAAGGAAACGAACCAGCGGACGGTCCAGCGTATCTGGTCCACGAGCCAGACGCTCCACTGAGCATGGAATTAGAAGTTAATGTTAACGCAGAAATTTGTTACCCCCGCTTTGTGCTGATTTCACAATAGTTTGATGCCGTTTCAGATAGACTATTAAAATCAGTTTCTGCCCTTTAAAATAAGTCCGTCCTCCACGGCAAATATCCAGTGCCTTCTTCCCGAGTCCCAGCTACCCCATGCCGCAGTGATCACGGTAGACTCTCACGAGTCTTACCATACCCATGTCAGCGGCTTTATGGTGAATCGTCAGCTCATCTATGATCGCGCGTTGCATGCCCTAGTAGAGAATGTGAGTCTGGGCAACCGTGGGAGTCCTCGCTATCTGAAGGAACATGTTATTCAGCCGGTTTGGGAGGTCAGGGAGTCTTTGAAGCGGAGTCGAATTTCGATTCGGAGGGCTAAAAATTCTTCTAATGATCCGGTAATCCACGCGAATGAACGCTAATTTTTTGTTCTCGGGGATAATTAGGTGATCTGCACTTGGACCGTTGGATGGCCCGTTTTGAGATAATGCGAGTGGTTGAATTCGTATGGAATATGTTAAAGGTCGAATGTGCCACTGCCCGGCACCATTTCCTCAGAGCGCCAGTCTTCGGGCCACCAAATTTGGGCAGATAGTTCGCTGGTGCTATCTCTGTCGTTTTGGCCGATGGAGAGGCGGACTTTACTCGCATCGCCGCCAGCGAATGAATCGATGACCGAAATGGGGATGGAGATGGTTGCACGGTAGCTACCGTCTGGGTTGGAAATGCATTCACTGGTAACACCCTCGGGGACTTTTACCCCGTAGTTATAGCTATAGGCTCGGGTGGGCACATCGGGCACCAGATACATGGCGAAGTAGTTCTTGTTTTGGTCTTGCCAAAAGCGGGTGGTTTCAATGCTGCGTAAGGGGTCAGTAATTGGACTGATGCGCAGCTCTATACCGTCACCACCGCTCGCGTGTTCTACTTCGGAAGGCGGCACGAGGGCGTCGTCAACGGCGATGATCTCTATTTCCAAATTACCTTCGATCTGTTCGACTTTGAACTGGAATGAGCCGTCCTCGGGGCCCGACCAAGCATCCGTGTTGCCGCCGATGAAATCGTCGCCGCCGACCGTAATCCAGTCTAGCGCATCGCCTTGTGCGGGGTAGGTCGGAGCGATGTTAACGATGAGTTTTTCGATAAATTCTACGCTGATGTCGTCATCCAGATTTGCTGCGACCGCGTAGGGAATCTCAATGGGCGTAGGTAGGACAATGGGGCCGCCACTGGATGAACGTATTCGAAAGGGAATCTGTAATTCGGTCTCAGGCTCTAGGTCGAACGCGCTCGTTTCTGCCGTTATTTCAAGGACTGGTATTTCAGGGATCTCTAGAGTGATGGTAACCGTGTCCCGCCCCTTATTTTCCGCGTAAATCTCGGTATCCCACACTGCGGGCATCTCTCCCTCGTTGCTGTAGTGGGGGCCCACTGCTACTTTGACGAGGCGGAGCGTATCGAAAGTGAAGCTGCCTGTTTCGGGCTTCGAAAAATCTTTGGGTAAGACTCCGTCGATCAGGATGTTCGAGATAATCGGCCCTGTGTCGGTCATGGTGATCCAAGCGATTTGATCGACCTCGCCGTATTCGGGTCCGCGTAATTGGCTACCGCCACCAGTCGTGCTAAGGATAATATAGTCTGAGTTGTTGATATCGTAATGCGCATAGCGGTGGTAGTGGCCACACATGACGGTGTGCTTGCGCTCTTTCAGTAGAGCTTCCACTTCGAGCCATCCGGTCGATTTTTCGCTATCGCCGCGTTTAGCGTAATTCATTTCATACTGCCACAATGGCTTGTGCATAAAGACCATGGTCCAGCGCACATCAGTATGCTCAGCGAGTGTTTGCTCTATCCAGGCGATCTGTGTCGGGGTGATGGTTTCTGCTTTGGTATCTTCAGAATTTAGGCAGAGAAAGAGCACATCGTTGTAGACGAAATGATAGTAGGCGCGGCCTAGGCGTTCCTCCCAGAGTTTGGCCATGACGTCGTTGGTCATATCGTGGTTACCGGGGACATAGAAGAAGCGCATGTCCAGCGGAGCGATTTTTGCGTCAAACTCGTCCCATTCAAAAACGAGGCGATCTAGGTCTTCGGTGTAGCCTTCGATCAGATCTCCCACACTCATCACAAATTCAGGTTGGAGTAGATTGAGCTTTTCGACCGCGGTTTCTACGATGCCGGGTCGCATACTCCCGGTATTATCGGCTATGACGGCAAACTGAAATTCGCGTGGATCGTTCTTGAAGCCTTTGCGCGTCCAAGGGGTGGGGCCGTCGGTGACTTCTATGCGAATGTCATGTGCGGGATGTGAGATTTGTGGACCTAGTGGTGTGTGCGCATGATCACCAGAAGGATGCGCGAACACGCATGTCATTAGGCCAAAACTCAAGAAAAAGGGGATGGATCGGTGCATAATCTTTGAGGAGACAGCAGATACCAATCCGAACCCGATCCGTTTTTGTTGGGTGGTCGCGAAAGCGGATTTTGACCACCTCTGGTTCTGGCCGTCTACGGCAATACGATCCTGCCGCTCCGAATCTAGTAAATCCTAAGATTCTTCCTCAGACTCGCCAAAATCACGTCCTTCTTCGCGACATTCGTTGATGACGCGGAGCCACACTTCGCGAAGATCAAACAGGCGCATGGTCACCTCTTCACTGAAGGGATGGCTGAGGCGATCGGGCAAAAATTCAGGAATGCGGCCCGTCGTGGAAAGGAGCTGATTCAAACAGCGGAATGCATGTTTAAAATAGCAGATACCGAGGGCAAAGTCCCCCAAATCGAGCATATTTACAGCTAGAGCCACGTTGAGTTCGATGTCCTTCGTTGCTTTAGCGGCATCCCAAATAAGGTCTGCTGGAACAACGATCTCAGGTCGGCGGATGATGCCTTGATGGAGGGCGTCGATGTCACGCACCAAGGCGCGGCTGACTACGAACACTGGGTGCTTCTGTGCGCTGTAAGGGTCTACATCTTCAGGCGTCAGCTCAGATGGCTCTTCGCTAGAGGATAGGTCTAAGGATGGTTTTGAGAAATTTTCCGGCTCGGCTGTTTCCGACTCGTCGGGATTGGCTGACCAGTCCTCCTGATCCCATCCCATTTGCTTGGCAGCCTCGTCGACGCGCTCGGGATTGTCGGTGAGGCGTTGATAAATTTTCTGAAAGCGAGCGACTTCCTTATCGCAGCGTCCAAGGTATTGGGCCCAATCAAACTCGTTCCAGGCGAGATCGCCTTTGTCGTCCCACTCTCCTTCGAAGAAACTATCCGATTCAAATTCTGCCATTATCGACTACTGAGAAATTTGTTCCTGGTGCATCCAGACTGCAAACTCTATCTATAATTAATTCGTCCGAATCCGCTAAAGCCTTAACCGTGCCGACTACAGAATGCCGAGGTAGGAAAATTGTGAAAATGTGAAGCGCGGTCAGTCGATCGGAAAATTTTATGCGCTTCATTGTGCCAGAGCTTACTCGCTGATTGTGATCGGTACTTCGATTTCGCCTTGCCCTGCGATGGAGATGAAAAGTGAGCCCGACCCTATTTTTCCTCCCTGTATCTGTACAGTGTTGGTTTCTTGCCCAGCGGCGATAATTACTTCAGGCATGATGACGCTCTCGGGTATGTCTGTAGTCACTTCGATGGGCAGGCCGCCGGGAGGCGCCGGGGAATCGATTCTAAATGTTAAAGGTCGGGCGGATCCGCTACGGATGTTGAGGGATTCCGGGAGCACCGAGATTTGTGCTGCATCGATGCGGAATTTTCCGAGAGGAATGCTGCCATACCCAGACTCCCAGACGACATCATAAGATTGACCAGCGAGTAGGCCAGGCACTGTAAATTCGATGATATTCTCCGAAACGTAATTTGTGTCTGCAACCACCGGCCCCATAGAAATGGTATCGGATGGGCCAAAACCACGACCCAAAACAGGGATAACCGTTCCGACCGGCGCGCGATTGGCCTCCATTGTCACCACATAACGATTGGTCAGATAAAATTCGTTCAAGCTTCCGGTCTTTTCTTTATGAAGAGACTTCTCATTGCTGTGCTCAGATTTGTACTGCGTCACAAAATAAAAGCGCGCTGCGTCGCGTCCTACGGGCAAGACATAATCAAAGTTGAAGACCCCCGGAAGGCTCTCGTCGGCAACCATAGGATACGTTTCACCGTCGATCACGACGTCCATACGCACACTGTCGGCGTCGACACTGCCGTCTCGGATCTCCGTGGTCGCACTCAACGTGTAGATGCCCGAAGGGTTTTGTGGCATCCTTGCAGGTGTCAGATTCGTGGTTGTGATGTAACACCCAGAGAGTAGAAACGAGAGAGTTGCTGCGAAGGCCGTTGCAATCAGCTTAGAAAATTTCATACGCGAGATTGCGGAAGGTATTGAAACTCAAGATGACATCGCAAGCAAAAGAATTGGCAGGAACGGAGCTAGGGCTTTACGTCCACATACCCTTTTGCGCCACGACTTGTGACTTCTGTGCTTTTTATCAGAAACGACCTGGCAGATGGGATATAGAAAACTACCTGGATGGCATTGCTACTGAGCTAAATAGCTATCCCGCCGCCGAGTTTAATCGCGTGTCTACGATCTTCTGGGGAGGTGGCACGCCTGGCTTGCTCGCACCGAAAGACATCGAGGTGCTCGGTGCGATGATCCGTGATCGCGTAGGCAATGCCGTGAGTGAATGGACTGTCGAGATGGCGCCGATTACCGTGCATCCAGATCGCATCCGTGTTTTGAGAGAGATGAGCGTCTCCCGTATTTCGATGGGTGTTCAGAGTTTCGACGATGCGCTGTTGTCGTCTTTGGGGCGTCTGCATCCACGCAAACAGATTTTTCGGGCTTGGGATATCCTTACCGAGTGCGGCTTCGAAAATGTAAATCTCGACCTCATATTCGCGATTCCTGGCCAGGATGATCGCGCGTTGCTGAATGATCTCCGCCAAGCCATTGATTTGGGCCCTAAACATATTTCCACCTATTGCCTCACCTTTGAGGAAGACACCGCGCTCTACGTCAAACTTAGCGAGGGCAAAGTGGCCATCGACGAGGAAAAAGAAGCCCGGCAATACCGTCTAGCTTGGGAGACTTTAGAAGCAGCGGGTTTTGCGCAGTATGAGGTGTCAAACTTCGCTCAGCCGGGATTTGCTTGTCAGCATAACATCAACACCTGGCGCATGCAGGAGTGGATCGGCGTGGGGCCTTCGGCATCTTCACAGTTTGCAGGCAGGCGCTATACAAATCCCCCCTCGCTTCAGGATTGGCGGGGAGCCCTCAGTGATGGGACGTTAGCCCAGCAACGTATCGATCAGATAGACCTGACTCCCGAGATCCTCAGTGCCGACGCCCTCGCATTCGGCCTGCGGAAAAATGAAGGGCTACCTTTGGATATCGCTTTAGGGCCTTGGGACGACAGAGCACTATATCGATATGAGCTATTTCCCTGGCTGAAGAGCCTGGAGGATGAAGGCTTAGCCACCATTCAAAACGAACGCATCATTCTAACAATCGAAGGTCGACTCGTCGCTGACGCTATTGGTTCTGAAATCATGGAGCGTATGGGAGAGGAGATTTTCTCATGTTCGGCGTAGACGGTGCACGTGGAGGTTGGATCCTTGCTGGGTGTGATGGGCAAGGAGGGTGGGCCTATTTTGTCCCGGGTTTGGATGTTGTTTTGGAAAAAACAAAAGACGCCCGTGTTCTCATCGACATGCCGATTGGCTTGGCTTCCGTCGCCCAAAAACAGCGGCGTTGTGATGCCGAGGCGCGAGCATTTTTGGGGAAAGGTCTCACTAGTCGTGTTTTCACTCCGCCTATCCGCGAGGTCATCCACTGCGAAGACTATGCCGAAGCCAACGAGGCAAGCCGACGTTTGATCGACAAAGGTATATCCATCCAGGCTTGGAATATCGTGCCGAAAATACGTGACGTTGAAAATATCCTCCTGGCCCAGACCCAACTACAAAAATTGTGGATCGAGGCGCATCCGGAGGTTGCTTTCGCCTGTCTTAACGACGGGGTTCCGGTGCGTGAGCCTAAAATCAGCCTCCAGGGGCAGGAAAAACGCGAGGGGATCCTTCGACGTTATAGTATCGAATTTCAGGCCATTTGGCTGGCATTAGCGACGGGTGGAATCGGGGGGCGCTTTCAAAGAGACGATGTCCTGGATGCTTTAGCCCTCGCAGCGCTCAATCGCCACTCGATGCAGCTCCAATACTTGCCGACCGTCTTTGAGCGCGATCCCTTAGGGCTGCCCATGCGTATTGCATTTGGAAGGGTATGAAGCTGGATGATCTGGGGTGACGGCGATCGCCGTTTCCTGATTGGCTCAGCTTGAAGCTCATTCATTCTTAGTTTTCTTAGTTTATGGATTCTCGAAAATCGCCTCCCGACGACCTCATCATTCGCTTGGCATGGGAGGACCGGACAACGTTTGACGAGATCAAGAAGAAGACGGGATTGTCCGAAGCGGAAGTGATCCGAGTGATGCGGCGTTCGCTCAAGCGCTCAAGTTTTAGACTTTGGCGTGAACGAGTGAGTGGTCGGATTACAAAGCACCGAAAGCTGTTTGAGCGTCGGATGAAGAGGGAACGGTTTGATTCTGAATAGGGATCCTATTTCCGCGCTCCTTGCCTCAAAACAATACTAGCAAATCGGCCCATTGTCCGTCGATGCGGGAGTCTTCCTCCTTTATTTCTCGCTCAGATTTCTTGGCTACAGCACGTATGGCATCGCTGACCTGGTCGATCTCTTCCTTTAGTATGCCACTCAATGCTAGTGTCCCGCCCGGCGCGACTGCAGAGACCAGGGCCGTTGCACAAGGCACTAGGATGTTGGTCTGAATGTTGGCCAAGAGTAGATCGGCACTTGCTGCCTCGAGATCGTCAGGCACAGATCCCACGCTAAAGGGGATCGGGCTGAGGTGTGCGTTGAAATCATTATGCTCGTCGGCAATGCGGACGGCTTCAGGGTCGAAGTCGAAACCAGAAACTTGCTGGAATCCTAGCGCGCGTGCACTGAGGGCGAGGATGCCCGAGCCACATCCGGCATCGACAATGTTTAGGCTGTCAAAGCTCGCATGCCTTTCTGCGAAATCGACGAGACGCCGCGCGCAGAGGCGGGTGGTTTCGTGTGCTCCGGTGCCAAACGCCATGCCGGAGTCGAGATAGATGAATGCCTGCCCCTCAGGAGCCGCTCTGTCTTCTTTCTCCCAGAGTGGAATCCAGTGCAGGTGACGATCACTCCAGTATTTGAGGTGGAGTTTATAGGCTTCTTTCCAGTCCTGGTCCTCCAGCGTCTCGAGCTCGAATCCTTCAGTCAGGCCTTGGACGTCAGTCAGCAACACCCGAAAGGCATCGGTAGCCTCATTTTTTTTGTCAAAATACCCGAATAGATAAAAGGGATCGCGTGGCTCCTTTTGCTCTAGGATCCAATAAGACTCCTCCTGGGATTCGAGAAACCAGGTGAGGAGTTCTACTTCTTCTTCAGTGAGTTCTTTCTTGAGAGTGATCATTGCGACTGTTGCGAGGACGTATCGAATTCAGAATATGCAGTCGAGCCGCTCTGTCGGCTCGTGGGTTTGGCTGAGCTTTGGAACAAAGATTCAAGAGACACGAAGGAGCAAAGCACCTAATGATGCCAAAGATCTTGTTTATCAGAGCAACTCGAAAAAACCTCGAATCCTTAGCGGCCTGGGTTCAACGTTCACAATCTATGGCACTCGATACAGCGGCGATACGGCAAGAAGTCTGGTTTTCCGGGCATGTCCAGGGGGTCGGATTTCGATACCAAACTCGACAGGTTTCCATGGAGTTTGATGTCTCGGGAACGGTGCAGAATTTATTGGACGGTCGGGTGCATTTGGTCGCCGAGGGGGAGGGGAAGGAGGTAACGGCGTTCATGGATGAGGTTAGCCACCAGATGAGCAGTTATATTAAAGACGTCGAAACGAGCGAGGTGTTGGATCCGAGCGGTCTGAGTGGTTTCTCAATCATCTAAATCTATTTTTCCGACAATGAGTAGCGTGGACCTGGTACAAGCAAGTGATCTCACCCGAGATTTCCCTGCTGAGTTGAAAGGCTACCGTATCCGCGCCGTGGATAGCCTGTCATTTTCCATGCGCCCTGGGTCTGTGATGGGTTTGCTGGGACCGAATGGCTCTGGGAAGTCGACGACGATCAAAATGATTCTCGGTCTCTTGCGCCCGACTTCGGGAACCTTGACCGTCAACGGCAAGGCTCCGACAGACCGCCTCACGCGGCGTCACATCGGTTATTTGCCTGAAGCCCCCTATTTTCAGAAATTTCTTACGGGGCGGGAGTTTGTTCAATCGATGGGTCGCCTCTCGGGTTTGAAGGGTGATGGGCTTAATGAGCGGACCCAGGTCGTGCTTGAGCAGGTCGATATGATGGGTGCGGCAGACCGGCGAATTGGCACCTATTCAAAAGGCATGCTGCAACGCATTGGTCTGGCGCAAGCTCTGGTGCACGATCCGGAATTCCTTATTCTTGATGAGCCGACCGCCGGTGTAGACCCGATCGGGTCGGCCGCTATCGCGCGCCTCATTCTGGATCTCAAACGTACCGGTAAATCGATCTTGCTGTGCTCTCATTTGCTGACGGAAGTCGAGGGGCTATGTGATCAGCTGTTGATGCTCTATCGGGGAAGGATGCTTCTCTCGGGGACTACCGAAGACATCTTGGAGGCGGGCGATGTCTGGTCGCTACAGGTGAGTGGATACGCAATGAATCGGGAGAGCGCGGCCCGCATGGCGCTTGAGGTCGAGGGGCTCAAGCTGATATCGGCACGGGCGTCGGGGCGGCACTTATCCGACGTGTTTCTGGAAAAAATTCACGCTGTGGAGGCTGATCGGGATGACTAATTTATGGATCATCGCGGGCCTTACCTGGCGAGAAGCGCTGCGGCAGAAATTTGTCCTGGCCACGGTATTTTGCAGCCTCGGCCTTGTGCTGAGCAGCCTGTTTTTTAGGCAGTTCGACTTTGGAGGGCAGGAGCTAAAATTTGTGCGCGATTTCGGCTTTGGCGCGATGACGCTGTTTGGGGCGTTGCTGTGTATTTTTGCGACGGGGCAACTCTTTTTCAGCGATCTGGAAAATCGCACGGTCCACCTCATTCTTGCACGACCGGTATCCCGGTGGGTCTTTGTGTTGGGCAAAGCCTTGGGTGTGCTGTGCGTTGTCTGGGCGTATCTGGCAGCTATTGGGCTGACCTTGGCACTACTGCTTGCATGGCAAAGTTCTCAAATGGATGGTAGCGTGGCGATCGTCTGGAGTGATCTGCTGGTATATCTTTGGCTTCAAGGTGTACGCAGTTGTGCGCTTGTCGGTGTCACGTTGTTGGTCGCTTCCTATGCGCGCAGCCAACTGCTGACGGTCATGGTGGGGGTCATTCTTTGGATTGTATTCCAGCTCCAGCATCTGGCGCGCGATGCTTGGGAAAATGGGGCGGAGGGTTGGCAGGCAATCGGTGTCGGGCTGTTGCGTTTTTGTGTGCCTGATTTTCAGCTATTCGATCTGGGTGATCAATTGGTGCTGCGGGATTCGGGTGTGCTCGAGTGGGGGGCCTTCGTCCAGGTATCGGCTTATGGTTTGGGATTTGCGGTTTTGTATGTGAGTCTAGCGATGTTCATTTTTCGGAAGCGGGAGATTTGAGCGTGTTAGTTCGGGCAGAGAAACCTCGTGATTGGACGCATGCTTTTCGTTTCGTGGTGGTTTTATTTGTGGCATGCACGGCTTCCGCGACTTTGCAGAGCTTGGCTCCAAAGGGTACCCTGGTGTCACACGCGGAAACGATGTTGGCCCAGCCTGCTGCTGTAAATGATATCGTCGTTGATGCGGGATCGGGAGTGATTTGGGGGGTCCTCGGGGGCTTTCGGACCATCGTGGCCGATTTTCTTTTTTTGCGTGGTTACATTGCTTGGGAAGATCGGAAGTTGACCGAGTATGAGACCCTGGCTGAGCTGGCGGTCTTGGTAGATCCCAGGCCGGAGATTTTCTGGAAATTTGCTTCTACGACCATCGCTTTTGATATGCCTGTCTGGCGAATTGAGGAAGGAGGGGGTATGGAAAACGTTCCCCTAAGTGTGCAGCGCCGCATTCGTTTGGAGCATATGGAGCGGGCGGTGGCGTTTCTTGAGAAGGGAGCCGCTCGGTTCCCCGAGAATCCTATGTTCCCGATTGAGATGGGCAAAATCGTGCTGAATGCCTCGGAGGATTTTGATCGCACAGCAGAGCTTTTCCTTCGTGCCTGGCGGATGGATACTGCGCCACCCTTCATCGGACGATTAATCTCACGCGTTTTAGAGTCGGCAGGGCGTCCTGAAGAGGGCCTGCAAATTTTGCGTCGAGACCTTGAGCGGATCGATCCAAACCACCCGGAGGGGTTTATTCCCCTGATCCATCAGCGAATTTCGGAACTCGAGGAAATTGTCGGTTCTGACTAGATCTGGTGCGGTGTGGAGTGCTGATTCCGTGAGAAGTTTTTTACCAAAAGTCCTGAAAAATCGACTTCTATGACTTGAAAGGCGAAGAACGTGAATATGATGAGCGCAGTTATTCCGATAACGGTGCCTTGTATTGATAATTCTTAGCCTCCTGATTATTTTTCTGTGCGCGCTCCTCGCTCCGCTCGTGGTGAAGGTAGCGAAAGATGCCTCTGGCTACATTTTGGCCTTGGGGCCGTTGGCGGCTTGCGCACTTATGGCGCAACACATACCAAGCATCTACAATGGGGAGCCAATCACGACCCACGTGGATTGGTTTTCGTCCCTCGGCGTCGCTTTTGCGCTGAAACTCGATGGTCTCTCGATGCTCATGGGCTTGCTGGTGACTGGGGTTGGCGCGTTGGTTGTAATCTACGCAGGCGGTTATCTCCATGGGCACCATCAGCTCGGTCGATTCTTCCTATACCTTTTGGCATTCATGGGGTCGATGCTCGGACTCGTGTTGTCGGATAACCTGTTGATGCTCTTCATTTTTTGGGAGGGCACGAGCATCACATCTTACCTCCTGATCGGCTTCAATCATACCCAGAAGGAATCGCGCTGGAAGTCGTTACAGGCGCTTTTGGTGACTGGGTTTGGAGCCGTGGCCATGCTGGCTGGTTTCATCCTGATCGGGACAGTCGCGGGGACCTACAGCCTGAGCGAAATCAACCTGTCTGGTGATGAGTTGCGCTCGAGCCCTCTGTATTTGGCAATGATCGTTTTGGTGCTTCTCGGAGCATTCACCAAGAGCGCTCAGGTGCCTTTCCATTTCTGGCTCCCCAATGCGATGGCGGCGCCGACTCCGGTAAGTTCATACCTGCACTCGGCGACCATGGTAAAGGCGGGCGTCTTCCTCATGGCGCGGCTTAATCCGGGTCTCGGACAGACTCCTGAATGGTCATGGACGTTGACTATTTTTGGCAGCATCACGTTGTTGCTCGCGGTGGTGATCGGTCTGTTTCAGGCGGATCTCAAACGGATTTTGGCCTACACGACCTTGGCGGTCCTGGGTATGTTAACCATGTTGCTGGGCGTCGGCACCGAGCTGGCTTTTCAATCGATGGTAGTCTTTCTATTTGGGCATGCCCTCTACAAAGCTGCTTTGTTTATGAGTGCAGGTTCCATCGATCACGAGGCTGGTACGCGTGACGTCACGCGTCTGAGTGGCCTCAGGACTCTGATGCCGATGACGGCGATTGCTGCAGGTCTTGCTGCTTTGTCGAAGTCGGGTTTCCCTCCGTTTTTTGGATTTATCGGCAAGGAGTATGTCTACAAGGCCGGCGTGGCCATGGAGGGTGTTCAACAGTATGTCTTGGGCGCGGCGTTTGTTGGTAATCTCATCATGCTAGCATTGGCGTTCAAAGTCGGCGTGGCTCCCTATTGGGGAAAAAAGGCAGAGAATTTGCCCAAGAAACCGCACGAAGCACCAGTTAGCATGTGGATCGGTCCCATGATCTTGGCGGTGCTGGGCCTGGTGTTTGGCCTGTTTCCACAGTTGGTAGCTGGCAGCTTGGTAGCTCCGGCGGTTTCGGCGATTGAGGGGCAAAAAGTGGAGCTGACACTCAAGCTATGGCACGGGATCAATCTACCTTTGTTGATTAGCATCGCGACGGTTGCGGGCGGTTTGGTGCTTTTTTCGATGCGCAAAGCGGTATGGCAACGGGCGGATGCAATCCTAGAGCGTCTCAAAGGTTTTGGAGCCGAGGCTGCCTATGAGAAGATTTTCCACGGCACAGTGGCTTTTTCCAAATGGCAGACCCGGGTGCTTCAGTCGGGTTATCTGCATAATTATGTATTTATTATTGTAGCGACGACGGCGGGGCTCTTGGCCTGGGCGCTCTTTAACTTTGGTGGATTGGAGTTTTCGCTCAACTGGCGTGACTTGGACTTCCTCGTGATCGGCCTGGCGGTGGTCATGATTTTAGCGACGATCATTGCAGCTACGAGTGACACGCGGATTACTTCTTTGGTCGCGCTGGGAGTAGTGGGTTTTGGTGTGGCGCTGATCTTTGTCTACTTTGGTGCTCCTGACCTAGCCGTGACGCAGCTTCTCGTAGAGACGTTGGTGGTAGTGCTCTTCATGTTTGTTATTGCACGCTTGCCCACCTTTCGCGCGCTCTCTGCCAAGGCGACACGCGTGCGTGACGCGGTGCTTGCTCTTGTTTTTGGCACCCTGATCACGGTCCTGACTTTAAAGGCCATGACGATCCAGTTTGAGCACCCGATTGCGGAACGCCTGGCTGAAATGAGCTATGTTGAAGCGAAGGGTAAGAATGTCGTCAACGTCATCCTCGTGGATTTCCGGGCTATCGATACCATGGGCGAGATCGTTGTCGTCGCTGCAGGCGCCCTGGGTATCGCGGCGCTCGTAGCTATGGGGCGTGGTAAAAAAGAGGATGAGCCGTCATGAATAACTTTTTGCTGAGTAAAACGGGCCGACTGTTGTTTCCGTTCCTTTTAATCATGTCGCTGATCGTCCTTTACCGTGGCCACAATCTACCCGGGGGCGGATTCATCGGAGGGCTGATGGCAGCGACTGCATTCATCCTTTATGCATTGGGAGACTCTATCCAGGCGGCACGCCAGAAGCTCAGAGTCGACCCGGTTATCTTGATGGCAGTGGGGTTGCTAATCGCAGTTGTGAGCGGTTTTTTCTCTATGTTTTTAGGTAAAGGATTCATGACCGGTCTATGGTTGCCTACTCTGAAGCTGCCTCTTCTGGGAACCGTACACCTGGGGACGCCGCTCATTTTTGACGTGGGCGTTTTCCTGACGGTCATTGGCTTCACCCTGCACACGACCTTCAGTTTCGCGAAGATCACTCACTTGGAAGATGACGAGGAGGAAGAAAGCTAAATGGAACCGGTAATCGCAGTGTTAATTGGCGCGCTTGTGGCGGGCGGCATCTACTGTTTGCTGCGGCGTAGTGTGGTAAAGCTTGTGGTGGGCATCGTGTTGATCAGCCAGGGCGCGAACCTACTCGTGTTTGCCTCTGGTGGGCTCTTACCCGGCTTTCCTGCGCTTATCGAACCGACCGAAAAACTTCCGCCCGAAGTCTACGGCGATCCCTTGCCACAGGCGATGGTCCTCACCGCGATCGTGATCGGGTTTGGCCTAACAGCATTCATGCTGGCTCTGGTGTTTCGTGCCTATGAGGCAGTTGGAGACGACGATATCAACGCTTTCAACAAGACCGATACGTGAACGGCCTGACGACACTTTTACCCATACTTATTCCATTGATTGGAGCGATTGCCCTGCTGTTTGGCTACAAGTCTCTGATCTGGCAGCGCATGGGCGGCTTGATGGCGTCGATAGCTACCTTCGTGGGGTCGCTCGTGCTGCTTTGGGAAACGGATCAGGCTGGAATTTTGGTGCTACAGGTCGGCGGTTGGGAAGCGCCGTTCGGTATTAGTTTGGTCGCTGACCGCCTGAGTGCGGTCATGGTGGCAGTCTCATCCTTTATGGGAGCTGCAGTCGCTGCCTATTCTTTGAGTGATATCGACGAAGGGCGCATGCGGCGTTTTTATTTTCCCCTCTACCTCATCCTTTTGTTTGGAGTGAATGGGGCCTTTTTGACGGGCGATCTTTTCAATCTGTATGTCTGGTTTGAAGTCATGCTCATCGCGTCCTTTGTTTTGACCGTGCTGGGCGGTGAAAAAGCCGAGCTAGAGGGAGGCTTGAAGTATGTGGCGCTGAACCTTCTGGCTTCGGCGATGTTCCTGATAGGGGCGGGTATTATATACGGTAAACTGGGCACGCTCAATATGGCGGATATCGCTCAAGCGCTGATTGAGACCGATGATGCGGAGTGGGTGATCAGCAGCTCGATGCTGTTGTTGGCAGCGTTTGGTGTGAAGGCCGGAATTTTCCCGTTCTTTTTCTGGTTGCCGGCGTCGTATCACACACCGCCTGCTGCTGTATCGGCTATCTTTGCCGGATTGCTTACCAAGGTGGGCGTGTATGCGTTGATTCGTGCCTATACGCTCTTGTTCGCGCCTATCTTTGATGAGGTGCAGATGCTTCTTATCGTCTTGGCTGTGCTGACTATGGTGACCGGGGTTTTGGGTGCAGCGTCACATTTTGATATGCGCCGGATTCTCTCTTTCCACATCGTGAGCCAGATTGGTTATATGATCTTGGGTTTGGCGATCATGACGCCTTTGGCGCTGGCCGCTGCTATTTTTTACCTGGTCCACCATATCATCGTGAAGACGAATTTGTTTTTGGTGAGTGGAGTCGTCATGAAAATGAAGGGGTCGTGTGATCTGGCTAAGGTCGGCGGCCTCTACAAAGCGGCGCCATGGCTCGCTGTGTTGTTTTTTATTCCCGCTTTTTCGCTTGGAGGAATTCCGCCGTTGTCCGGGTTTTGGGCGAAATTTGCAGTCGTTAAAGCGGGATTGGATGAGGGTGCTTGGTTTTCTGTCGGCGCGGCCTTGTTGGTCGGGGTATTGACCCTCTTTTCTATGACTAAGATCTGGGCCGAGGCTTTTTGGAAGGATCAACCGGAAGAACATCCTGAAGAGTCGGCAGGGCTGAGCCGAGTTGCCATGGCTTGGATGGTAGCCCCAGTGGTTATTATGTCTGTGTGCACAGTGTTGATCGGATTTTTTGGCGAGCCAATGTTGGCTTTCTCTGAGCGTGCAGCGGAACAGCTGTTGAACCCTGAAGCCTATATTACCGCGGTGTTGAACCCTGCGGTAGACGAACTTCCATGAGCCGGATCATCGCAAGTCTTTCGTTTTTTCTTTTCTATGTGAAGGAGGTTGTGACGTCGAATGTCCGTGTGGCGTATGACGTCTTGACGCCTACGCATCGCATGAAGCCCGGCGTCATCGAGCTGAGTATTGCAGGCATGACCGATACACAGGTGCTGGCGATGGCAAATCTGATCACGATGACACCGGGAACCTTGGGGCTCCATGTCTCGGAGGATAAGCAACGCTTGTTCTTGCACGTCATGTATCTCGATAAGTCTCCTCAAGAAACTGCCGCGGAATTGGAAGCTAGCTACGGAAAGAGAGTGCGCGATGTTTTTTGATGATTTGGGCTGGCCCTTAGCCATTGGTTTAGCAATCGCATCGGTGTTGATCATCGTCGCGTTGTTGCTTGGGTTATATCGATTAGCGAAAGGGCCGGACGTGTTTGATCGGGTGATGGCCTTGGAGCTTGTCAGTGGAACTTGCCTGTGTGCCATCGTTTTATTTGCTATACACTTTGACCAACCCGTTATGCTTGAAGTGGCCTTTGCGTTGGCTGTGATCGGCTTTCTCGGAGCTGTCGCGTTTGCGCGTTATCTGGAAAATGGAGGGTGCGAGTGATGGATATCGTGGTTGCTATATTGATCGTTCTGGGTGCGTTTTTTGCCTTTGTTGCTGCACTGGGTATCGTGCGCATGCCAGACCTTTACACGCGCATGCATGCAGCCACCAAAGCCGGCGCCTTTGGAGCCACCTTGTTGCTCCTTGCGGTTGTGCTGCATTTTCAGTCGGTTCGCACTACAGTGATGGCCGCGATTGTGATTGCGTTCTTCTACCTCACTGCCCCTGTAGCCGGGCAATCTCTGGGGCGTGCGGCTTATCGACGTAAAACGCCGCTCTGGGAAGAGACTCAGGTGGATCGCCTGGAAGAGACTGGCGAGATTGATCGGGATTCGTAGACAAAGACTGGGTGGATAGAGCCTGACCGCTGCGAGAAAAGCCCACAAGTTGGCATGTAGCGTGCCTCCTTGCATGGGTTCTGTCTTGCCAAGCGATTCCGAGGGAAATGATCTCGGAACCTTATATCTCTCTGTCTAGCTATGAATCCGTATCGATTAATTCTGTTTTTTGTCTGTTTGCTCTTGCCCAGCAGCTCGATTTTGTGGGCCGCTGGAGGTGGGGGCCATGGCAATCCTGATATCCATTTCCCGATCACTGAAGAGGAATATGCGGTAAAAGAAAGCCATAAGGCAGAGGAGTTGGGGCGGGAATTGACCTTGTTCGAGACGATTAAACTGCGGGCTGCGGCTGATCCTTTCAATGTAGTCGCAGCAGTCGTCTTCTTTCTCGCTGTCGTTCACACGTTCATGGCCGGGTATTTCAACAAACTTGCCCATAAATTTGAGCATGAGCACAAATACAAAGTCGCGGATGAGACACGTGTGTTCGTGGATGGTAAGAAACCGGTGAGTTTTCGAGCGACCCTCTTTCACTTTCTCGGCGAGGTTGAGGCGATTTTTGGGATCTGGTTGGTGCCATTATTGATCGCGATGGTGATGATGGAGCCGGACGGACTTACCGTAGCGGCGCATTATGTGGACACGCGTAATTACACTGAGCCCATCTTCGTTGTGATCATCATGGCCATCGCATCGAGTCGTCCAGTCGTGCAGATCGCGGAGAAATCGCTGCGGATGGTGGCGGGCTTGGGGAAACAGACTCCAGCGGCTTGGTGGCTTTCCATACTTATTGTGGCACCACTTCTGGGTTCGTTCATTACGGAACCCGCGGCGATGACGATCGCGGCGCTGCTGCTCGGTATGCAGTTTTACCGATTTAATCCTGCGCCGAAATTTAAGTATGCTACCCTCGGTCTTCTCTTTGTAAACGTGTCTGTTGGTGGCACTTTGACTCACTTTGCTGCCCCTCCTGTTTTGATGGTGGCGACAAAATGGCATTGGAACATGCCCTTCATGTTTACTCATTTCGGCTGGCGTGCGATTCTCGGAATTCTGATTAGTACCGCCCTGTATTACTTCATTTTCCGCAAACATTTCAAAGAGCTAGGGGAAAAGGCCAAGCAGACTGCATCCGAGAGCAGCGACGAGCCCGAACCAGAACCCGCGCCTACCTGGATTGTTTTGGTTCACTTGTTCTTTGTTGCATGGACGGTTCTCACACTGCACCACCCCGCATTCTTTGTCGGTGGTTTTCTATTCTTTCTGGCATTCACCATAGCCACTCAGCACCACCAATATGATATCAAACTCAAAAGCCCGCTGCTGGTTGGCTTTTTCCTGGCTGGTCTTGTCACGCATGGTGGCCTTCAAGGTTGGTGGATATCGCCAGTGCTCTCAGCGTTGAGCGAAATCCCACTCTTCATCGGGGCGACTGTATTGACGGCCTTCAACGATAATGCGGCCATTACCTTCCTTGCTTCTCAAGTTCCCGCCTTCAACCCAGATGTTGTCGTCAATGGGGTCCTCAAATCCAAAGAAGGGGCTGATCTCGTCCGGGCTCAGGTGCTCGAATATGCGGTGGTCGCAGGTGCCGTGACCGGGGGCGGACTTACTGTCATCGCCAACGCACCTAATCCAGCGGGCCAGAGTATCCTGAGTAAATACTTTGGAGACGGTGGTATAAGTCCGCTGGGCCTGCTCTTTGGAGCCCTTATACCCACACTGATAATGAGTGTCTGCTTTATCGTGCTGCCTCACTAGATGTTTCTTTGTTGAAAAGCGGAGTCCAGATATGGCTTCGTTTTTTAGTGCACTCTAAATAAAGGGACAGGTATTTATAAAGTTGACGCGCGGTGTTGTTTTCGCGATTTTCAACCTCATGAGATCTAGGCGTATTTATGGGTGGGGTGAAAGTGTGGTGTATCACTGTGTAACGCGGACTGTGAATGGGGAGATGTTGTTTGGAGGTAGCGAGAAGGAGATGATGCGGCGGATGCTGAGGCGGATAGCTGAGTTTTCTGGGGTGGAGGTGTTAACTTATGCGGTAATGTCGAACCATGTGCATGTCTTGGTGCGGGTTCATGAGGCGGCGAAGGCGGTGTCTGATGCTGAGCTGATTCGACGTTTTCGTCTGTTGTATCCGAAGCCTACGGAGTATCAGATGATGACGATCCAGGTTTTAGAGCAGGCACTGAGGGAGAACTCGGAACGGGGCCAGCAGATGCGGGAACAGTTGAAGGCGCGGATGGGGAATGTCTCTGAGTTTATGAAAACACTCAAGCAGCGGTTTTCGATTTGGTTTAATCGGACTCGGGGGCGCTTTGGCACTTTGTGGTGCGAACGTTTCAAGAGCTCGGTAATCCATGACTGCCCTGAGGTGCTCCAGGTTGTGGGGGCGTATATTGAGCTAAATCCAGTACGGGCTGGCTTAGTCGAGGATCCGAAGGATTATCGGTTTTGTGGTTATGCTGAGGCTTTAGCAGGTGATGCTGTCATGCGCGCTGGTGTGTGTTCGTTGGTCGGTGAGGCTTGTGCTAAAAATGCCTTAGCGACTTATCGTATGGTTATTTTTGGTAAGGGTGCTGTTCCCAAACGTCTTGGTGAAGGCTGGGTCATCCCTGAAGCCTCTTTTGATCAGGTAATGCAGGAGCAGGGACAGCTTCCGTTAGCTATTCTTCTTCGTCAGCGAATCCGATTCTTAACGGATGGTGCAGTGATTGGTTCTTCGCAATTTGTTAAGAGCTATATAACAGCCTGGAGTCAGCGGATTGGTGATCGGCGACGGCGAAAGCCGACTTCTTGCGATGAGGCCGTTTTATCTGAGTTGCATAGCTTTCGTAATACTCGGAAGAGCGAGAACCCTTGATCGAACTGCGCTCCTATCGCTCTATTGGTTCAATGCTTTACGAGCGGCGGGGCCATACAGGGGTGGCGTCCAGTTGTTGTCGTAGCGGAGTCGGTGGCGTTGATTCCACTCTGGGAATTCTGGGCATTCGAGTAGGATCTCTAGCTCGGTTACATTTTCGATGCGCGGGAGCAATACGGTGAAGCTTGGACCTTGGATGTTGGTGTTTTGATCATCACTTCCATTAAAATTCCAGGTGGATACGATGGTCTCGAAGGCGCCGATCTTAAGCTTATATTGGATGTCGGTTCGAGAGAGGGAGTCGTATTTATCGTTAAGCAGGAATACGTCGAGATCCATGGTTTCGCCGTTGTGCCAGAGGAATTTAGTAACGCGGCAACTCAAGGTGATGGGGCGACAAGCATTGGCTACTTCGGCCAATGCCGGCTTGGGGCGGGCAGGCCAGGAGATAAGGCTTTGATTTGCAGCAGTGGGCCAGGGTTCGTTGAAGCACCAGTTTATAGCCATGGCACAGCGTGGTTTTTGGCGGCGAGACTCTTCATAAATGAATTTCAATCCTTCGGCTTGTAGCCATTGCCCGCGGGCTACGAGTTGTTCGAGGCTGTGGCTTGGCCCAAAGTAATCATTTATGATCTGTTCGCATAACCAGGTATCTGGCATATATATCCATGCACCAAAGCCGTGATGGGCTTCCCATGCGGTGCCTGCCTTAGGAGGCCATAGCTCTTCTTCAGGTATAAATTCTTTAAGTATTTCAACTGATGCAGGGCTTGGGCAACCAAACTCAGTGTGTGCTGTGTGCTTCGATTCTATGAAGTGTCTGTAGACTTATTTACCTTCAATATCGCAGAAAACATAGTGGCCATGGCCCATGCCGGCTACCGGAGATGTCGGCAAGAATGGTGTGTCTGGATCGAGGTCATAGCACTGAGCGTTTAATAGCCGCAGAGCTTTGCTTTGATCCGTCATGCCGCTCCAGGAGTTAAACAGTTCGTTCCCTCCGCACCATAGGATGTTTGAGGTATGCTGTTTGACGCGCGAAATGATCGCCTCCGATTCTTGTTCGAGAATTTGAAGGTAATGCGGATCATCTTCGTAAGGTAGGCAGGCGAGTGTGAACTCTGACCAGACCATTAGCCCCATCTCGTCACAAAGATTATAAAATGACTCTTTGTTAACGATGCCTCCGCCCCAACATCGGATAATGTTAAAATTGGATTCTTTTGCGTAATCGAGGAGCGGCAAATAAGTCGCACGCGTGATTTTACCCGGAAAAATTTCCGGCGGCACCCAGTTCGTTCCTTTTGTGAAAATGGATCTACCGTTAATTTCTAGGGTGATGGGAGGATTACTCCGTGACTTCGGAAAGGCTTCTGGGCGATCCCATTCCTCTGGATTCATCACGAGCCGTATGGTCCGAAGGCCGACGCGTTGGGTATGCTTATCTAAGATGCTCCCGTCAGTATGTGTCAGGGTGAACTGGAGGGTATATAATGGCTGGTCACCATGATCGTAGGGCCACCAGAGTTTAATGTCTTTGAGATCAAATTTGAACGCGATGACTTCTTCTTCAGGGGCAATGCTGTGTTCTGCGATACGTTCTCCGTCTGGTGCGATTACTTCGGTTTTTAGGATAACACCATTTATCTCAGTGAGTTCTACCGTAGCCGTAACATGAGCGGTATGTCTGTGGCGATCTAGTGTGTAATCTACGTCAGCCTGGGTAAAGCGGCTGTGGCGATAGAACTCAATCACTGTGTCGTCCCAAATGCCGGAGGGTACGAGACGTGGGTGCCAATCCCATGAGTAGGCGCACGGAGGTTTACAGGTTCGGTCTGCTTGCCAGCGGTCTATTCCGTTTCGGTGCTGCTTGGGAATTGGGTGGATGTGTACTTTGAGGACATCGCCATGCTTCGCACCCACTTCGGTGAGGTTGATCAGAATTGGGCTGAACATCCCTTCACGCTTTTCCAATACGTTATCGTTTACGTAGATCTCCCAGGTATAGTCGATGCCTTTACAAGAGAACCAAGCTTCATGGTCTACCGGCATTTCGGAGAAGTCTAGTGTGGTCTGGTAGGTCCAAAACACATCCTCCATCCACATGTAATCTTTGTAGTTGTCAGCATACCAATAAGGTACCCATCCGTTCGCTCGGGCCCAGTCGAGCTGAACGGCTCCTGGGACGGTTGCAGGAACAAACGTTTCGGGAGTAGCATTATGCTCTTTGGCAAAACCGACGGTCCATGCTGGGTAGATCTTGTTCATGTGACGATTCGCTTCTGGATTCGTGATAGGGGTATCAACTCGCATTCTACATTACAATCTGAGCCGAATTTGGAAAGAACCTAAAGGTGCTGGGAAAACCAACTTCTGAGGATAGAGCGGCCATCGCGGTTTTCTTCATCATAGTCCTCTGGATGAAATTGAAACCCAACTATCGGCAGTGATGTATGCTGGAGGCCTTGAATTTCGCAGGCACCGCTGCGCGCGATTTGATGAAATGCTTTGGGGAGTGTTTTAACTTCCCAGTAGTGATGTTGGAATACGCGACTTTTGGCGGAGATGAGCGCACTTTTATGTGCGGGAGTTATCGAGCAAAACCCTGTTTCACGCGCTGCAGAATCAGGTATGACCGGATCGCGATGCTGATGTCGGGTCGGATCGGACTTTCCCATCGGGCCGAGTTTTGATCCAAAAGTTTGGGCCATCAATTGAAAGCTACCACAGATGGTGAGCGTAGGTAACTGAGGTTGCAAAAACCACTTCCGAATCGGCTCTAGATCTATTTCGGGATATGCATCGAGCTCGGTGTTATGGCCGGAGAAAACGACGGCTCGCGCATGCTTGAAATGACTCTGTTTTGAGAAGGCAGAAAAGGACGGATAGCGGACAATGTGACAGGGTAGCTGGGTGAGTTCTTCAAATCGGTATTTGGTGCGCAAGCGGCGGTGCGCGACCGATTCCCAAACCACAGGATGTTTCTCAGGAAAATCGACGTGCTCGAGATCGACGAAGACTATCATTCCCATCGTTGCTGTAGCGTATTAGATAGATTGCAATGCTTGCTTCTCTTTGAGGTCACTGAGGCCTGCAAGATAAGGATCTTTGATGATTAAAAGTCATTCCATATTTCGCTAGCTTCATGTTCTCAAAGTCCTCTTTCATAAATAGTTACAGATTCTAAGTTTCTATTTAAGCATTACTTGGATATTGACGAAATTAGTTTGTTTTGCTTTTAGTATTTCATCGTCTCAAAGAGCTTCTTGCTCCCACGAAAGGGACCTGGACCAGACTGGAGGCGTCCTTGAATGATTCTTCTGAAGCTTTGTGTCGAAGCTTGGAAGCGCTGAACAGCTGCGAAAGCGGATATCCGTCGAGTAGCACACTGGTTGGTGACCATTCTTCATCTATTTCCGATTTGGGTCTATCCTTTGTCGGCTTAGCTTGAAATGAAGACGCTTTTATCCTCCTTCCAATCGACTTTTCTGACGCCGAGTTGTGCTTTAGTTGAGACATCGCGTGGAGGCATCCTCGTGGGGTGCATCAGTGAGGCGGTCAAGTATATGGATCGCGCAGGGCTAAGTTATCAACCGCTACGAGCTATTGTCTTGTCCGATACAACGCAGGTGCAGGGTATATCTAATTGGGCTTTTGAATTTCCGATTTATAAATCTCTCTTTGTGGATCGAAGTTTAGATGAGGGGCGCAAGCTCTCCGTCATAGGATCGAAAAAACAACTTCGGCGGGCGCGTGCTGTCATGTCGGTGACTTTAATGGGACCAAGCAAGCAGCTCTATAAGCGCTGGTCTCGGATGTATCCTGGAACCTCTGGACGTTTTCAGATGCTTTACAAAGCAAGCCGAACATTTCTCTCCGAAAAGGCTGATGGCACATCGATGGAGTTGGATGATCTGGTAGAGTTTATCCCATACACGCAGATGCGTCGCGTTGATTTGGGCGATCTATCGGTCGAGCATGTGGGTAAAGATTGGTTTCGTATCAGCGATGTAGAGAGAGGCGAGCTGGAGGATGTAAGGCTTTCTTTTGATCAAATTCCAGAGCCACCGTTCTCGCTCGATGCTTTGAAACAGCGGGATTTACAGAAACCGGAGTTTGGACTGTCAGTTCTGAGTAATGGAAATGGATTCGATGCTCGGAGCGGCTGTACGTCATTTGTCATCTGGATTGAGGGAGCGCCCTATCTTTGGGATGCTGGACCCTTTACGACACAATGCCTCCACGCTCATGGTCTGACGGTGAAGGACCTCGCTGGGGTCATTATTACTCATGTTCACGATGATCACGCCTCGATTGTAGAACTGCTCTCGATGGGTGAGCGCATCCGTCTTTTTGCCACTGTAGAGGTCTATGAAAGTCTGCTCATAAAATATGCCGCGGTCTTAGATCGCGATTTAGAGGATCCTCAAGAGCGGCGTGAGCTGGAGCAGTTTATGGATTTCGTTGCGGTGGAGCCTGGGGTGGAAATGCGCTTGGGTGCAGCGCGTTTTACGGCCCACCACACCCTCCATTCCATTCCCACAATTGGGGGCAAATTTGAAATGGGGGTGGGCGTCGACCCTGTCACCCTGCTTATCACGGGTGACCATGCCAGTGCTCGGCGTGTCCGCGAGGTAAGTATGACAGGTGGGTTACCTGGATCCTGGCTCAATCACTTGGAAACGATGGTCCAGGGAGACGAGGATTTGGTCATCTATGACGGAGGAGCAGATTCCGCGGGTATCCATGGTGACCCGATGGAGCCGGAACTACGCAATCTCTCGGCGGCGATGGGAGAACGGCTGCAATTCGGACATCGCTGTGGAGCTGTTTTACCGGATGGTCGAGAGATACCTGTTGCGGGTATGGGGAGCGAATTCGTGCTTATCGAAGGTGAAACAGTTCGCGAGGATTACTCAGCGCTCGTTTCGGCCTTTGGGATGTTTGGCTTTGTTGATGAGGTCGCTCTAGATCGACTCTGGGGAGAAGCGGAAGTCGTCGATTTTCAAGCGGATAAGGTGATATGCGAACAGGGCGCTCAGGCTGATTACGCTTATATCGTTTCCGGTGGTCAGATCGTGGTCGAGGGGCTTGAGGTAACCAACCCAATCATTCTGACTCGGGGCTGTATCTGTGGCGAGATGGCCGCTTTGACCGGAGCGCCGCGCAATGCGAGTCTGCATACCTTGAGTGCATCTCGTTTGATACGCATCTCTGTCGAAGTCTTTCAGCGATTTGTCATTGAAAACAGCCTACTTGAACGCTTCGAAAAACTTTGGGCACACCGCGACGTGGTCATACAGGTCAAAGGCTTTCGCGAGCTGCCGTTAGAAATCATTCATATTGTCACGAGGAATCTCCAGAGGATCGATCTAGATCGTGGTGAGGCCGTCATTAAGCAAGGCGATGCAACCGATGAGGCCTACATGATTGCTTCGGGAACACTCAAGGTGGACCGCGACGGCCATGTTGTAGCGACCTTGCGCGCAGGGGACCTCTTCGGGGAGAAGGCCGCTTTGACCGAAGGGCGTTCACCCCGAACCGCTACGATCCGAGCTCACACACCGTGCACCTTGCTGAGGTTTGAAGGCGGCGTGATACGCGAGCTGAATCGGCGTTATTTCGTGGTGAACCATATTCTTCGGCTTTTGTTGCGTGAGCGTAATCTCCTCAAAGACTAGATCTGCTCGGAGTTACTACCAATCTAAGCGAGCGGATACACCGATTTGTCGTGGATCTGCGGCCGAGATATAACGCTGAGCTTCGAAGCCGATGTCTGGGTCGTTGCCGAAGAAGAAGACGCGTTCTTCATACTCGGTATCGAAGAGGTTTTTGACCCAGAGGCTGACGCGCAGGCTGCTGAACGCGTAGCCGATGCTCCCATTAACGACGGTGAAACTACTGAGTTTGGCATCGTGGCTGTTCGATTGAAAATAGTCGCTGCGACCCGACCAGATCACGTTACCGAACCAGCTTTCATCGCCAGAAGCGTAAGCCAAACCGGTGCTGAAGGTATAGCGTGGGGTGGCCGCCAATTCACGACCACCGGCGCTGAGCCCATTTGCGAGGGTGAAGGTATCGAGTTCAGAGTCCAAAATCCCTGCAGTTGCTGTGAGCGTCCAGGCGTCAGTGATGGCCCAGCGTAGATCCGTTTCGAGTCCAGATATGTGCGCAGAATCACCGTTATCTGTGAAGAAGCGGAAGCTGCCGCCAAAGCCTGCGGAATCGCGCACTTGTGGAGTATCACGGTCGAGGTAAAACGCCGTCAGAGCAGCTGAGATGTGCCCATCTTCGCTAAAGGCCCGGACACCTACCTCGTAATTCCACAGAGTCTCGGTTTCGTAGGTGAGTGGGTCGTCGGCCTCCAAGAACGGATAGATATTTACGCCTCCTGCCTTATAACCGCGCGTTGTCGAAGCGAAGAGTCGGAGTGTGTCAGAAACTGCGTGCTGGATGGAGATCTTTCCGCCCCATAGCGTGTCTGAAAAGTCTTCGCTGGTGCGGAACTGAGTTTCGGTATCGAGAGAATAGTGTTCGGCGCGCAGACCCAAGGTGATTTCTGTTCGTTCTGAGAGCTGATGGCTGCCCTGTGCGTAGATAGAAACTGTTTGGGCATCGTAGACGGTATCAAAGCTACTTTCCGGTGTGAAGAGGTCGCGATAACTGCCGGTGGTGTCTTCGCTCAGGTCTTGGAAAAAGACTCCGAATGTCCAGCGATCGATCCACCCGAGAGCATCTTCTTGATCGATGGAGTCGAAACGCAGCTCTTGGCTGATGACCGCGCGCTCGCGATCCAATCGGCTGAAACCGCCATATGAGGCGTCCGTCCAATCGGCATCGTAGCTGTAGAGAGAATCGGTGCTCGTTCCACTGGTTATCGTGGTGAGGGCAACATCATTCCAGCCTGTGAATGAGCCGCGCAGGCTACCTCCCCAGGTTTCTTGATCGTCTTCGCCTGGTTCATCGCTGAAAGTGTTACTCCCGTTATTATCGAGTGCAAAAGAGTCGTAGCCGTTGTTGGCGTTTGCATAGAGCAGAGTCGCATCCCATTGCCAGTTGTCGTTGGGACTCCAACCCAATTTCAGGCGTGCTGTTGTTTCTTCGATGCCATTGGTATCGTTTTCACCGAGGGTGAGGTTGTCCCGGAAGCCGTTGGCAGTTTCCTGTTGAATCGCAAGGCGAATGCCGAGGCTTTCGCTGACGTCTCCGCCTGTTGCGACGGAGAATCGTAGTAGGCTATCTTCGGCGATCGTGGTTTCGGCATAGCTATTCCATGCACCACCCGGCGCTGCAGAGCGGAGATAGATAAGCCCAGCAGCGGCGTTAGCTCCAAAGGCACCTGCTTGAGGGCCGCGGAGCACTTCGATTTGTTCCATGTCAAGAAAACTAGCGACGCCCGCCAGGCCGGTAAGGTCGATATCATCCACTAGAAATCGTACGGTGGAGTCAGGCGTTTCTCCTTCAAATTGACTATTCTCACCAATGCCCCGGATTTGTAAATAACGTGGGCGTGCTGTGCCACCTGACCACGTCAAGTTCGGTATCTGGGCGATGGCATCCTCGAAGTGAGTCAGGGTTGCCTGTTCCAGTGTGGCAGTGTCCAGGACTGTCACACTCGCGGCGGTCTGGCTGATCGGAGTTTTCCAGAGGTCGCCTTCAACCACGAGGGTTTCGAGCATTGGTGCTGAAGCATCCTGAGCGGAGCCTGCTGTGCAGGTTAAAGCTCCATAGAGGAGGCTTATAGGTAGTGTATAGGATCTCATGTTGACGTGTGTTGGGTCTTTCAGAGATCCGGCGATGAGGCGCGGCAATGATGATGGAATCTGGCGAATCCTTTCCCTACGCCGGTATCAACCGGATCAGGTTCTAAGGGATCACGCTTGTCTCGTTTCCGAGAGGAACGCGTCTCAGACCCATACCAGGTCACCCCTAAGGACAGCCTGGAAGACAGATGAGAATCCGCTCGGTGTCAATGGATACCTCCGCAGGTCGGTTTTATTGGGTGTGACCAGAAGTGCGGGGAGTCATGCGGCCTCTTTGAGCCATTCTTGACTTTCGATGTAGGTGGCGCGTTGGGCCCGGGCTGAGATTAAGGCATCTGCGTTTGTTGTAAGCCAAGCCATGCCAGGGCCTTTAAAGGAAAAGCCATCGCACTCACCATCGACGACGCCCACCTCATGCCCCCACAGCACCTGCGCAAACTCCGACTCCTCCTAGAAGAAAGCCCCGGTAACTACGGCATCCTCCTCTTCGCCCAGATCGAACTCCTCGCCACCCTCGCACTCGCCGTCAACGCAGACCTCCACAGCCGCACCACCTACTCCGCACTCCTGCACCCCCTCACCCCCGAAGACATCCAAACCTTCATCCTCCGCGAACTCGACACCGCAGGCCTCGCCCACAGCCGCATCGACCCCGCAGCCCTCCACCTCATCGCCCACAGCTCAGGCGGCATCCTACGCCACGCCGTCCACCTCACCACATCCAGCCTCATCCAAGCTGTCCGCACCGCCAAAACCACCGTCACCACACAACACGTCAACACCGCCCTCATGCAACCGCACTGGCGCGACCACGACTACTGGATCACACAAAATGATGACTAAACACACCCTCCCCACAGAGCGCATCCTTGGCCAAATACACCAACGCCTCTATACCCATGAACAGAATCCAAAACGATTCCACCAAGACCGACGGATGCTCCTCTACGCAATCACATGGCCGGCCACATGGCTCGAAC